>CAMATX010000046.1 GCA_945861345.1 Comamonas sp. lk | reverse complement strand
GTGGAATGCCCAGCTTGAGTTCACAATGCTGCAAGACCTTGGTCACCGCCGGTTGCGAAATGTGCAAAAGCTGGGCCGCGCCGGTAATCGTGCCGGCCTGCATGATGGCGTGAAAGACCTCTATATGGCGCAAGCGCATGGCGACCAATTAATGGAAAAAGATGTAGGCTATCCACACCGAGGCAATCACCCCGGCCAGATCGGCCAGCATCCCATAGCCGATCGCGTAGCGGGCGCGCTTGATGTTCACCGAACCGAAATACAGCGCAATGATGTAAAAAGTGGTGTCCGTGGCGCCCTGCAACACACAGGCAAGGCGACCGACAAAGGAGTCCACGCCGTAGGTCTGCATCGCATCAATCATCATCGCGCGGGCGCCGCTGCCGCTGATGGGCTTCATGAGCGCGGTGGGCAAAGCGGGCGTGAAATCGCTGTTCCAGCCCAGTTGCGTAAACACCCAGGTAAAGCCGCTCACGACAAAGTTGAGCACCCCCGAATTGCGCAGCACACTGATGGCCACCAACATACCAACCAGGTAAGGAATGATGGTCAACGAGGTCTGGATTCCGCCCTTGGCACCTTCAATAAAGGCATCAAAAACATTGACGCGTCTGCGCAAAGCGCCGATCAAAAACGCGGTGATGATGGAGGCGAGCACCACGTTGCTTGAGACCTTGGAAAACAACTCAATCTCGGGCCGGCTCATGTAATTGCTCATGTACCACACCATGCCACCCAAGGTCGCGGTGATGCCGCCCACCCAGCCCACGATCACCCGGTCCCACAGGTTGATGCGCTGACGAATGGCTACGCTCACCAGAGCCACCACGGTGGCGACATAGGTTGCCACCAAGATCGGTAAAAAAACGTCCGACGGGTCCTTGGCACCCATGATCGCGCGCTGGGCAATGATGGACAGCGGGATAAATGTCAGGCCCGAGGTTTGCAGCACCAAAAACATGATCTGCGGATCGCTCGCCTCGTCTTTATGGGGGTTAATCGATTGCAAACTTTCCATGGCCTTCAGGCCAAAAGGCGTGGCGGCGTTATCCAGACCCAGAAAATTGGCCGAAAAATTCATCACCATATGGCCCGAAGCCGGGTGGTTGCGCGGCACCTGCGGAAAGATGCGCGAGAAAAACGGCCCAATCACTTTGGCCACAAACTCGATGGCGCCGGCCTTCTCGCCGATATTGAGCAAGCCCAACCACAAGGTCATCACACCGGCCAGGGGCAAGGCAATGTCCATGACAGCGATTTTGGATGCGCTGAATGTGCCCTCGACGATGCGCTTGAAAACCTCCACATCGCCCATCAACAACCACTGCGCCAGCGCTGCCGCAAACCCCACCAGAAAAAAGCCTGACCAAATATAAGAAAGCGCCATAGCAGGAGTTACCAGCGTGTGGTGTAGGGTTGGGCCGCAGGACCGGGTTTGGACATGCGCATGCCTTGCGGGTGGGTGGCGACATCCAGGAGCGCGGCAGTTTCTGCGTCAGGGCGACCGTCGTACACGGCGGGACGGTACTTCATCTGAAAGCTGATCATGCTGTCGCGGGTAAGCTCGTCCCACTGGCCGCTGCGCGAGGTGTTAAAGCCATAGTCGCTCAGCCGGTCTTGGAACCACCGTGCATCAGGCAATTGGGCCTGATAGACCGGTTTTTTGCTCGCCACCATGGTGGCATCGGGCCAGGCAATCAGGCCCTCGTCGGCAAAACGCTTCCACGGAAAGAGCGGGCCGGGGTCTTGTTTGCGGCCCGGGGCAATGTCGTTGTGGCCGATGATGCGGTCGGGCCGAATATTGTGGCGCGCGACGATTTCCTTGCACAAGGCCATCACCGCATCCATCTGCGCGGTGGAATACGGCGCGTATACCTCGGTGCCGTCGGCGCGCTTGCGGGGCCCGGCATTGACGATTTCGATCCCGATGGAACTGGCGTTGAGGTTGCGGTGCCCTTGCCAGCCGCTGGGCCCGGCGTGCCAGGCGCGCCGGTTTTCGTCAACCAGCCGGTAAGTGATCACCGGTTCATCGCGCACCAGGTAATGGCTGGAAACCGAGCGGTTGGACGGCTTGGTCAGTGTTTGCAGCGAGCTGTCGTAATCGCCCACGGTGTAATGCAGCACCAAAAACAGCACACGGCTGTCCTGATTTTCAGAGGTGTAACTGGTGTCCAGACGCACACCACTGGCGCAACCACCGAGCACCAGGGCTGCTGCCAGAGCCAGACCGGCAGAGCGCAAGCACCGGAAAAGTCGCAGCAAAAAAATGGGGCCAAAAGTCATAGGGGCAAGCATGAAGCGGATAAAACGAAGCGCTCAGCGTACTACGGTCGGTCCGAGCGGGCGCATAGCCATCTTACCGTAGGCCATAACAATGAGATATGGCCTTGCAGGCGATGCGCGGAACTTGCCTTTGAGACTGCGAAAGGCCAAGCTGCCCACCTGCGCAGGGGCCCGCACTACAATGAATTTTCGTGTTTTTTGCGCAAGCCATAATGAAATATTCCACCGCGCATCTGCGCAGCCACCAATTTTCGGCCCTTGAGCCTGGCCCGCGGCTGATCATCACCGGCGCCGTGCATGGCAGCGAGCAGTGCGGCACGCGCGGCATTGAACGTGTTTTGGCCGAGATGGAGCGCGGCGACCTCAGCATTGTGCGCGGCCACCTCACCTTGCTGCCGGTCACCAACCCATTGGCCTACAGCAAGGGCGAGCGCAATGGCGATCGCAATCTCAACCGCAACCTGCGCCCCAGCGCCGCACCACGAGACAACGAAGACCGCGTCGCCAACGCGCTCTGCCCCCTTTTGGCACAACACGAAGTCTTGCTGGATTTACATTCTTTTCGTGCCCCCGGCCAGCCCTTTGCCATGATCGGCCCAGCCAATAACAGCGGCATGCTCGAGCCTGTACACCAAGCCCATTTGGAACAAGCCCTGGCGCTGCGCCTGGGGCCGCGTCGCATCGTCGAAGGCTGGCTGTCCACATACGCGCAGGGCGTCAAAGAGCGGCTTGCGCGCACCACGGGCAGCGAGCGCGCCAACCTGCTCAGCACCGACCCGAGCTATGGCGTGGGCACCACCGAATACATGCGCAGCACCGGTGGCTACGCCATCACCCTGGAGTGTGGGCAGCACGCCGATCCGCATGCTCCCGACGTGGCCTACCACGCCATCCGCAACACCCTGGCCTTTTTGGGCCTGACCGACGAGCCCAGCCCGCCGGCCCACAACGATATTGAGTTTTTGCGCTTGGCCCAGGTCATCGACCGCTACCACCCCGAGGACACATTTAGCCGCGCCTGGTCCAGTTTTGACGCTGTGGCCGAAGGCGAATTGATCGCCCGCCGCCATGACGGCACCGAGGTGCGCGCACCGCGGGCGGGCTACATCATGTTCCCCGACGCCAACGCCACACCGGGCAATGAATGGTTCTACCTGGCCCAGCCTAGCGACCGAAAAATTACCGAGGCCTAGCCCATGCTCCCCACCGAAAGCCCCAGCGCACAACACCCGGACTTGGACTTGTATGCCAGCGCAGAGTTGGTGGCGGCATTCGTGGACGACCAATTGTTGGCCGTGCAAGCCGTACGCGCCGCCGCCCCTGACCTGGCACGCGCAGTAGATGCCGCGCTGCCCCGCATTCAAGCAGGTGGGCGTCTGTTGTATGCCGGCGCGGGCACCTCGGGCCGTCTGGGCGTTCTCGACAGTGTGGAGCTTTACCCCACTTTCTCCTGGCCACATGGTCGCGCGCAAGCGCTATTGGCAGGTGGACAAGGCGCGATGTTTCAGGCCGTTGAAGGCGCAGAAGATGACGCCGCGCTGGGCGCCAAAGATTTGCAGTCGGTGCACGTCGGCCCCCAGGACGTGGTGCTTTTGTTGGCCGCCTCGGGCTCCACCCCCTATGTGCTGGGCGCCTTGCAGGCGGCACGTGCGGCAGGCGCCATGACCATTGGCATGGCCAACAACCCCGACTCGCCGCTGGCAGCGCAAGCCGACATCGGCATCACGCTCAACACGGGCAGCGAAATCATCTCGGGCAGCACACGCCTCAAAGCAGGCACCTCGCAAAAAATCGCGCTCAACACCTTCTCCAGCGCGCTCATGGTGCGCATGCACAAAGTGCATGGCAACCTGATGGTGGACCTCAAAGCAACCAACGCCAAGTTGCTGCGCCGCGCCGTGGCGCTGACCATGCGCGCAGCTGACTGCGACGAAGCGCTGGCCCGCCAAACCCTGCAAGCCTGCGACAACCATGTCAAAGTGGCCGTCGTAGCCATCAAAAACGGCAGCGACATCGATAGCGCCCGCGCCCGCCTTGCCGCTGCTGGCGACAGCGTACGCCGCGCTCTGGACCGCGCGTGACCGACGGTACGGCCCCCACCGCCAGGCCCTGGGCCTGGATTCCTAGCCTGTACTTCGGCCAGGGCCTGCCCTATGTGGTGGTGATGACCTTGTCGGTCATCTTCTACAAAAACATGGGCGTGGATAACACCGCTATTGCGCTTTACACCAGTTGGCTGTACTTACCCTGGGTCATCAAACCGTTGTGGTCGCCGCTCGTAGAGTTGTTTGGCACCAAACGGCACTGGGTGCTGGCGCTGCAGTTTGTGGTGGGTGTCGCCTTGGCCATGGTGGCCCTGACGATTCCGGGGCCGGACTATTTCCGCATGTCGCTGGCGGTGTTTTGGCTGATGGCTTTTGCGTCGGCCTCGCATGACATCGCCGCTGATGGCTTTTATTTGCTGGCCTTGCCCGGCCACCAACAAGCCGCTTTTGTGGGGGTGCGCTCCACGTTTTACCGGCTGGCCAATATTGGTGCGCAAGGCGGGCTGGTGTATTTGGCCGGCGTGTTGCAAGAGCGCACCGGAAGCATGCAAACGGCCTGGAGTATTGTCTTTGGTGTTTTGAGCCTGCTCTTTGTACTGATGGCGCTCTACCACCGTCACGCCCTGCCCCGACCCCGCGCCGATGTCCCCGGCCAGGGACAGGCCCAGGCCGGCGCGCTGGTGCGCGATTTTGTGGGCGTGTTTCGCGCATTTTTCGCCCGTCCGGGGATTGCTGTGGTGCTGGGCTTTTTGCTCTTGTACCGCTTCCCCGAGGCACAGCTGCTCAAGCTGGCGACGCCGTTTTTGCTGGACAGCACCGCCCAGGGTGGCCTGGCACTGAGCACCAAAGACGTGGGCATCGCCTACGGCACCGTGGGCTTGACGGCGCTCACGCTGGGCGGCTTGCTCGGGGGCTGGGTGATCTCTAAGGTGGGCCTCAAGCGTGCACTGTGGCCACTGATCTTGCTGATGCATGTCCCCAACGCGGTATTTGTGGCGCTGGCCATGTACCAACCGCAGGACTTGTGGACCGTCAGCACCGCGCTGGCCGTCGAACAGTTTGGCTACGGGCTGGGCTTTACCGCCTACCTGATGTATATGATTTTGGTATCCCAAGGGCCACACAAAACCGCGCACTACGCCATTTGCACCGGCTTCATGGCCTTGGGCATGATGCTGCCCGGTATGTGGAGCGGCTGGCTGCAGCAGCAACTGGGCTATTTGCCGTTTTTTGGCTGGGTCTTGCTCGCCACCCTGCCCTCCTTGGCGATGGCAGCCCTGGTGCGCATTCCCGCCGATTTTGGAAAGGAAAGCGCCGATGCATGAACAACGCCTGCAGTCCCTGGACGCTTTTCGGGGCCTGACCATCGCGGCCATGCTGGTGGTCAACAACCCCGGCGACTGGGGCCATGTCTACGCGCCCTTGCAACACGCCGCCTGGGACGGCTGGACGCCCACCGACTGTATTTTTCCGTTTTTCGTCTTCATCAGCGGTGTCTCCATGGTGCTGAGCTTGCAGCGCCGCGCGCTCGCTGGGGCCGACAAGTTGCAGCTCTGGGGCCAGGCCACCCGGCGCGGCCTGCTGATCATGGCCATCGGGCTGGCGCTGAACTTTATCCCCGCGCTGGACCCGAGCACCCTGCGCTTTCCTGGCGTGTTGCAGCGTTTGGGTTTGTGCACGGTCTTGGCAGCACCTATTGTTTTGTACTTTGCTTGGCGCGCCCAAGTGGCCTGGCTGATTGGCTTGTTGCTGATCTACACCGGCTTGCAAAGCTGGGTGCCCGTACCCGACGCCCAGGGGGTCTGGCATGCCGGATCGTGGTTGGCCGGGCAGGACACCGGCGCCTGGCTGGACCGCGCCCTGATGGACGGCCATCTGTGGCGCACCAGCAAGACCTGGGACCCCGAAGGCTTGCTCTCCACCGTGCCGGCTGTGGCCAGCCAGTTGGCCGGTGTGCTGGCCGGGCATTGGCTGGTGGCGCAACGCGCACCGATGGAGAAAACGGTGTGGCTGCTCGTAGGTGGCCTAGCCTTGGTGTGGCTGGGCCCTATCGTCGGCGCCTGGAGCATGCCGGTGAACAAGGCGCTGTGGAGCCCCGCCTATGTGCTCCTGATGGCCGGCTGGGCCTGCGCCAGTTTGGGCGTTTTGCACTGGCTGCTGGACGCCATGCCGTCGGTAATTTGGCGCACGCGCGCTGCGGCCTGGGCCCGGCCAGCGGTGATCTTTGGCATGAACGCCCTGTTTTTGTTCGCTTTGTCCGGCCTGGTGGCCAAGATGCTGGGCTTTATCAAAGTCGCACCGGGGCAATCGCTCAAGGTCTGGATGGTTGAGGGGCTTGGCGCTTGGGGACTGGCGCCGATCAATAACTCATTGCTCTTTGCCTTGCTGTTTATGGTCTGCTTTTACGCCGTGGCATGGGCCATGTGGCGCAAGCGCTGGTTTGTGCGGGTTTGAGCACCATGCAGCACTGGAGCCGCCGCCAAACCCTGCTTGCTGCCGGAGCCGCCACCTTGGCGGCAAGCGGCTTAGAAGCCTGCGCCAGCCTACCTTCCGCTTGGCGAGTGGCCCCCGAGCTAGACGGGCTCGCGCCTGCGGCCCCGCGCGAGTTTCGCGCAGCGTGGGTCGCCACTGTCGCCAATATCGACTGGCCCAGCCGCAAAGGCCTGAGCAGCGCCGAGCAGCAGGCGCAAATCCGCGCCATCGTGAACCGTGCAGCCGAACTCGGCCTCAATGCCCTGATCCTGCAAGTGCGCACCAGTGCCGATGCCTTTTACCCCTCAGCCCTCGAGCCCTGGAGCGAGTACCTCACCGGCACCCAAGGCCAGGCGCCCGAACCTTTTTACGACCCGCTGGCACTGTGGATTGAATTGGCCCACGCCCGTGGCATGGAGTTGCACGCCTGGTTCAACCCCTTTCGGGCGCGGCAAAGCGCAGCGCGCTCCGCACCGCATGCCAGCCATGTCAGCCAAACCCAGCCCGGCTGGGTCAAGACCTATGGCGACCAACTCTGGATGGACCCGGGCGAAGCCGCTGCGGCCGAGCACACCCTGGCCGTGTTTAAAGACGTTCTGCAGCGCTACGACGTGGACGGCATCCACATCGACGACTACTTTTACCCCTACCCGGTGACCGAGAACGCCCAGTCCAAAACCGAGATCGACTTCCCAGACCAGTCCTCGTGGCAGCGCTACCTGGACGGCGGGGGAACGCTGGAGCGCGCTGACTGGCGGCGTGACAACGTGAACCGCTTGGTGGAACGCATTTACGCCATGATCCGCAGCACCAAGCCCTGGGTGCAGTTTGGCATCAGCCCTTTTGGCTTGGGCAGACCAGACTTGCGCCCGGCAGGCATTCAAGGCTTTAGCCAGTACCACAAGCTGTACGCCGACATTGAGCGCTGGCTGCAGCAAGGCACGCTGGATTATTTGGTGCCCCAGCTCTATTGGCGCATGGACCAGGCGGCGCAGGCTTTTGTGCCCTTGCTGGATTATTGGAACCGGCAAAACACCCAAGGCCGCAATGTCTATGCTGGCATGTTCACCAGCCGTATCGCCGCACCGGGCGCCGACAGCGCCAGCGGCTGGGCACCGGTCGAAATAAGCAAGCAAATCGCCGCCACGCGCGAGCGCGCACCGGGCAGCGGCCATGTGCATTTCAGCATGTTGGCGCTGATGCAAAACCGCCAAGGTCTGGCCGACACTTTGCGCATGCAAACCTATACCCAGCCCGCGCTGGTGCCCGCCTCGCCCTGGATGGGCCAGGCGCTTGCCGCTGTGCCCGTGGCGCAGGTACGCGCAGCAGGAGAAAACGCCGTGACGCTGCAAATTGCGCCAACGCCGACCGCCCGCCGCTGGGCCCTGTGGCTGCGCTACGGCGAGAAATGGCAATGGATGCTGTGCACCCAACCCATTACCACGATAGCTGCAACTTCGCCGGACGGGCTACTCAATGCCGTGGTGGTGTCGGCACTCAATCGGGCCAGCCAAGAGTCGCCCCGTTTGGGCTTACTGCCGCCATCAGGAGGAAAGGGATGAGCGCCTCGCAAGCGATGGGCTTGGGCCTGGACGCGGGCGGTAGCCGCACCCGCTGGGCCTTGGCAGATGCACAAGGCCAAACCCTGGCGCAAGGCGCGGTCGCTGGCATGAGCGGCCTGCAAATGCAATCGGATGCAGGCCGCGCCACCTTGCGTGCCACCCTGCACGAATTGGCGCAGGCACTGCGCGTTACCGGGCCCGTGGGTGACCTGGGGCTGTATGGTGGCATTACTGGCCTGGGTGGGCCGGCAGAAGAGGCCCGCATGCTGGCCTTGATGCACGAATGCTTGCCCTTGGCCCCGGGGCGCGCAACCCTAACCCACGACATGGACATCGCCTACCGCGCAGCCTACGCGCCGGGCGAAGGCTATTTGGTGTACGCGGGCACCGGCTCGATTGCCGCATTCATCGACGCGCATGGCACCACCCTGCGCGCTGGCGGGCGTGGCCCGGCGCTCGGTGACGAGGGGGCCGGCTACTGGATCGCACGCGAGGCGCTGGCCTGGGTCTGGCGCCAAGAAGACCGCCGGCCCGGCGCATACCAAGACTCGCCCATGGCCCAGCGCCTTTTGGCAGCCGTAGGCGGCACCGACTGGCAGCACAGCCGCAGTTTTATGTATGGCAGCGACCGTGGCCGCATCGGCGCACTGGCACTGGTGGTGGCTGCGTCCAGCCACGAGGACGTATTTGCCCACGCGCTGCTGCTGCGCGCGGGTGCTGCTTTGTCCGAACTCGCTCTGCACCTGATCAGCCGCTGCGGCCCGCGACCGGTGACCGCTGCGGGGCGGGCGCTGCTGCTCAGCCCCTTGATAGAGCAAGGCATGCGCGCCGCCCTGCCGCCCGAGGTGGCGCTGCAAGTGCGGCCTGATTTGCAGGCCCACGTTACGGCGGCGCGCCTTGCCGTGCGCCCTGAGCCCAGATAAAAAGTACTTCCAGAGCGAACCAAGCCATGCTTATTCAACGCATCACCGTGGGCGACATCGTTTTGCCGCTGAAAACGCCCTTCAAGACGGCTTTGCGCACCGTCACCGAGTTGCAAGATTTGGTGTTGTGCATAGAGACCGACACCGGCCACACCGGCTACGGCGAGGCCGCGCCCACGGCGGTGATCACCGGGGACACCTTGGGCAGCATGCGCGCAGCGCTGGCGCTGATTGCGCCGCGCCTGATCGGCAAAGACCTGCGCGATTTCAACGCACTGCTGGCCATCGTGCACCAGACTTTGCTGCACAACAACAGCCTCAAAGCGGCGCTGGAAATTGCGCTGTACGACCTGCGCGCCCAACAGTTTGGCGTGCCGCTCTACCAGTTGCTTGGCGGGGGCACGCCGCGCATCAAGACCGACATCACCATCAGCCTGAACGATGGCGCCACCATGGTGCAAGACAGTCTGGCAGCGGTGGCGCAAGGCTTTGATGCGCTGAAAATCAAAGTGGGCGCAGCCGATTGGCGCGCCGATGTAGACAACACGCTGGCCATTTACCGCGCTGTGGGCCCCAAGATCAAGCTGCTTTTGGACGCCAACCAGGCCTGGAGCCCCAAGGAAGCGGTGCGCATCATCCAGGCGCTCGAAAATGCCGGTGTAGATTTGGCCTGCGTGGAGCAGCCCGTGGCGGCCGACGATGGCGCCGGCCTGGCTTTCGTGACCGCGCACACCCGCACGCCGATCTTGGCCGACGAATCGGCGCGCAGTGTGCACGATGTGCTGCAGATTTTTGCCACCCACAGTGCCGACCTGATCAACATCAAACTGATGAAAATGGCCGGTATCAGCCAGGCCATCGAGGTGGCCCAACTGGCGCGGCGCCACCAACGCCACTGCATGCTGGGCTGCATGCTCGAGAGCGGCATCAGCGTCACCGCCGCTGCGCACTTTGCTGTGGCCTTTGCCGATGTCGTGCGCCTGATCGACCTGGACGGCCCGATGCTCTGTCAAGGCAGCGCCATCGAAGGCGGCATGGAGATGGACGGCCCGTGGATCACCCTGCCCGATGCACCGGGTCTGGGCATTAGCGCCGTGCGGGGTCTGCGCGATGTGCAGCAGTATTAGGGGGCGGCTATGTATGCCACAGCTTTTACCCCACTGCGCAAGCGGTTTTGGCGCGGGGCCCTGCTTGGGGCCTGCATGTTGGCTGGCATGAGTGGCGCCCTGCAAGCGGCAGAGCCGCCGGTGACGCGCACGCTGCAAGCCATCGTGTCCGCGCCTGATACACCCGTAGCGAGCCTTTCGGCGCTGGCCATTCGCGATGGGCAAGTCGTCTACGAAGGCCATTTCGGCCTGCGACAGATACCTCAAACCGAAGGCGCGCCCGGCCTGCCGGCGGACCACGCAACGCTGTACCGCGTGGCCTCTGTCTCCAAGCTGGTCACCACCATCGGCCTGATGCGCTTGGTTGAAGCGGGCCAGCTCGACCTGGACGCCGACCTTAGCCAGTATCTGGGCTACGCGCTGCGCAACCCGCACTTTGCGCAAGCGCCCATCACGGCGCGCATGCTGCTGACCCACACCTCGTCCTTGCGCGACGGCGGTGGTTATTTCATGCCCTTGGGCACATCGCTGCAAACGGCACTGCAAGGAGGCAACCCGGCCGCCTGGGCAAGCCCCAAGGCCGACGCAGACCGCGCGCCGGGCCGCTACTTTGCGTATTGCAACCTCAATTTCGTGGTGCTAGGCACGCTCATCGAGCGCATCACCGCCAAGCGGTTTGATGTCTATATGCAAGAGGCGGTATTGCGTCCGCTAGGCATTGCCGGCGGCTTTACGCCCGAGACCATGAGCCAGGCCGATATCAGCCACCTGGCCGTGCTCTACCGCAAAGGGCAGGACGGCAAATTCCAGCCCAAGGGCCCGTGGGTGGCGCAAACCGACAACTTTCAAGGCCAGATGCCCGCACCGCGCGCCGGCTTGCAGGACTATGTGCCCGGCACCAATGCCAGTGGTTTCGGGCCACAAGGCGGTTTGCGCATCAGTGTGGCCGGTCTGGGCCGCATCATGCAACTGCTGATGAACCAAGGCAGCCTGGACGGGGTTCGCCTGCTGCTCCCAGCATCGGTGGCCGCCATGCTGCGCCCGCAATGGCGCGCGCAGTCCGACCCGGCCCAGGGCGATACTTTGGGCGGCTTATTCCAGTCCTGGGCTCTGGGCGCGCAAGCGTTTGTCGATGCCAGCGGCCCCAGCAGCGGGGACCGGCTGGCCGCGCGCGGTGGCATTGCTGCGGTGGGGCACCTGGGCTTTGCCTACGGGCTGCACGCCGGCTTTATTTTTGACCCGGTCAAGCGCAATGGGGTGGTCTATGCCCTGGGCGGCGATGGCGACGACCCGGCGCTGCACCGGGGGCGTTATTCGTCTTTTCCGCTGTGGGAAGAGCGTGTGCTGGACGCCTTGTGGAGCGTGGCCGATCCAGCGCCTTAGGGGGAATTAGTCGCGCCGGCTGATGCGCGCACCCAGCGCCAGCAGCTTTTCCTCGACGCGCTCGTAGCCGCGCTCGATCATGTTGGCGTTTTGCACCGTGCTTTTGCCGCTGGCGCACAGGGCCGCGCCCAACAGCGCCATGCCGGCGCGGATGTCGGGCGAGACCATGGTGGTGCCGCGCAGACGCGAGCGTCCGCTGATCACCACGCGGTGCGGGTCGCAAACCACGGCATTGGCGCCCATGGCAATCAGGCGGTCCACAAAATACAGGCGCGACTCGAACATCTTCTCGAAAAACAGCACATTGCCCTCGACCTGCGTGGCCAGCGTGATCATGCAGCTCATCTGGTCGGTGGCAAATTGCGGCCAGGGGCCGTCGCCGATCACGGGCATGGAGCCGTCGTAGTCGCGCAGCACGCGCAAATCTTGCTGCTCGGGCAAAAAGATGTGGTCTTTGTACAGCTCGATCTTGACGCCCAGCGTAGAAAACACGCGCCGGCACATCCAATAAGAATGCAAATCCGTGCCTTCCACTTTTATTTCACCGCCGGTGGCTGCCGCCAGCGCCAGGTAGGAAGCCGCCTCGATATGGTCGTGGCAGACCTGGTGGGTGGTGCCTGAGAGCGAAGTCACGCCCTCGACCGTCAGCTGGTTGGTGCCGATGCCGCTGATTTTTGCGCCCATGGCGTTAAGCATGTGGGCCAGGTCCTGGACGTGCGGCTCGCAGGCGGCGTTGCGGATGATGGTGGCGCCTTGGCTGACCACGGCAGCCATCAGAATGTGCTCGGTGCCCGTCACCGAGGGCTCGTCAAAAAACAAGTCGGCGCCACGCAGGCCCTGGGGCACGGCAAAGTCGTAGGTTTCGCCCAAGTCCACGCTGGCGCCCAATTTTTGCAGGCCATAAAAATGGGTGTCCAGGCGGCGCCGGCCAATCACGTCGCCGCCCGGCGGGTAGAGCGTGGCTTTGCCCAGGCGGTGCAGCATCGGGGCCACGCACAAAATCGAGGTACGGGTTTTGTTGCACAGCTCGCGGCTGATCTGGCTGCTTTGCAGACTGGCCACATGCACGCTGATGCGCTCGCCACTGCGCTCGACCTTGCCGCCCAGGGCGACGATGACGTCCAGCATATGGCGCACGTCGATGATGTCGGGCACGTTGTCCAGCACCATCTCCTGGTCGGTCAGGATACAGGCGGCGATCATGGGCAAGATGGCGTTCTTGTTGCCCGATGCACGCACGGTGCCACGCAGCGCTACACCACCTTCGATTTCAAATGTTGACATGGATCTATAGGAATTGGGGCGGCGCCAAACGGCCACGTTCATTGGCGCCGATTTTGCCATGCGGCCCAAGCGCATCTGCCGGTGCGTTCGGATGCATTCCCAAAAGTTATACCGGGGCCACTTTTTGCGACCCGCCAAGCAGCTTGCGGCACGGCGCTTCCCGTACACTGCCCCCTCAGCAGCTAACCCAGAAATGAATAGGCCATGAAACCACTTTTCTCCCCCTTGCGTCGCCGCAGCCTCCCCCTGGCGCTGGCCGCCTTGCTCAGCGCAGGTGCTGCGGTGCAGCCCGCCTTGGCCGGCACGCCCAAAGATACTTTGGTGCTGGCCGCAGCGTTTGACGACGTGATCACCATGGACCCGGCCGAGGCCTTTGAGATTTCGACCGGCGAAATCCTGGGCAACACCTACGACCGTTTGCTGCGCTTTGATATCAACGACCCGTCCAAACTGCTGGGCGATGTGGCCAAGTCCTGGACGGTATCGCCTGACGGCAAAACCTTCACTTTCACGCTCAAGCCAGGCCTGAAATTCGCCTCGGGCAACCCGCTGGGCGCCGAAGAGGTGGCTTTTTCCTTGCACCGCGCAGTCTTGCTGGACAAGGCGCCCGCCTTCATCCTGACGCAGTTCGGCCTGAGCAAGACCAATGTGCGCGATATGGTGAAAGTCACCGGCCCGCTGACGGTGACGCTGGAGACCGACAAAGCCTATGCAAGCACTTTTGTGCTCAACTGCCTGACGGCCAACATCGCCAGCATCGTAGACCGGCAGTTGCTGCTGTCCAAAGAGCAAAACGGCGATATGGGCTACGCCTGGCTCAAGACCAATTACGCCGGCTCAGGGCCGCTCAAACTACGCGAATGGCGCGCCAACGAAATCCTCACCCTGGAGCGCAACGAGCAGTACGCCGGCGCCAAGTCCAAGCTGCTGCGGGTGATTTACCGCCACGTCAAAGAATCGGCGACGCAGCGCCTGCTGCTGGAAAAAGGCGACATCGACATCGCCCGCAACCTCTCCCCCCAGGACCTGGCGGCGATGGCCGGGCAGGCAGACATCAAAGTCACCGCCACGCCCAAAGGCACTTTGTTCTATATCAGCATGAACATGAAAAACGCCAACTTCGTCAAGCCCGAAGTGCGCGAGGCCATGAAATACCTGGTCGACTACGGTGCTATTGGCGACACCTTGATGAAAGACATCGGGGTAATCCAGCAAAACTTCCTGCCCTTGGGTCTTTTGGGTGCGAGCAAAGTCAATCCCTATAAGCTGGACGTCGCCAAAGCCAAGGCGCTGCTGGCTAAAGCCGGCTTAGCCGATGGCTTTAAGGTAACCATGGACGTGCGCACCGTGCAGCCGGTGCAAGGCATTGCTGAGGCGGTGCAGCAAACGGCCAAGCGCGCGGGCATAGACATTGAAATCCTGCCGGGCGATGGCAAACAAACGCTGACCAAGTACCGCGCCCGCACCCACGATATGTATATTGGCCAATGGGGTGCCGACTACTGGGACCCGCACACCAATGCCGACACCTTCGTTCGCAACCCGGACAACGCCGATGACGCCAAGGCCAAACCGCTGACCTGGCGCAATTCCTGGGCCATCCCGGAGATCACCAAAAAAGCCGACGCCGCCGTGCTAGAACGCGACCCGGCCAAGCGCCGCGCCATGTACGAGGCGCTGCAAACCGAGTTCCGCAAGACCAGCCCATTTGTCATGCTGTTCCAGCAGACCGAAGTGGCCGCCGTGCGCGGCAATGTGGACGGGCTCAAACTGGGCCCCACCTCGGACACCACCTACCTCTTTGGCGTCTCCAAACGCTAGGCCCACTTGCCTGATCCGCTTGTAGCTCCTCGCACACCGGCGCGGGCCCAGCTGCCCGCTGGCAGGCGTCTGCGCAACGGACTGCGCGCCAGCGCCCGCTTGCTGCTGGTGCTGGCGCTGACCTACCTGGGTTTGCTGGCGGTGACGTTTTTTATTGGGCGGGTTATTCCCGTCGACCCGGTCCTGGCCATCGTGGGCGACCGAGCGCCCGAGCATGTGGTGACACGGGTGCGCGAGGAAATGGGGCTGAACAAGCCCTTGTATATCCAATTTGGCATGTACCTGCACAAAGTCGCGCAAGGCGACTTCGGCACCTCGGTGCTCACGGCCAACCCGGTGATGCAGGACATTGCCCGCACCTTTCCGGCGACGCTGGAGCTGGCCACGGCGGGCATTTTGATCGGCGTGTTGGTGGGCGTGCCCTTGGGCGTGTGGAGCGCCGTGCGCCGGGGCGGCATGGTCGACCACGTGGTGCGCGTGATGGGCCTCATAGGTTATTCGGTGCCGATTTTTTGGCTGGGGCTGATGGGGCTGCTGGTGTTTTACGCCCGCCTAGGCTGGGTGGCCGGGCCGGGGCGTATTGATGTGGTGTACCAGTACAGCGTCGAGACGGTCACCGGCTTGCTGCTGCTGGACGCCGCCCTAGGGGGGCAGTGGGAGGCCTTTGGCAATGCACTGTCGCACCTGGCCTTGCCCGCCGCCTTGCTCGGGTATTTTTCGCTGGCCTACATCAGCCGCATGACGCGCTCTTTCATGCTCAAAGAATTGGCGCAGGAGTACATCGTCGCCGCGCGGGCCAAGGGCTTGTCCGAGACCCGCATTATTTGGCGCCACGCTTTGCGCAACGCACTGGTGCCGCTGGTGACGGTGATCGCCCTGTCGTACGCGGGCTTGCTGGAAGGCTCGGTGCTTACCGAAACCGTGTTCTCCTGGCCTGGCCTGGGGCTGTACCTGACCAACTCCCTGCAAAACGCCGATATGAACGCCGTGCTGGGTTCCACCATCGTGGTGGGCTCGGTCTTTATCGGGCTCAATTTGCTCTCGGATGTGCTCTACCAGTGGCTCGATCCTCGCACCCACAGCCGATGAGCCAGAGCCCCACCCACGGCGCCCAGGCGCCCTCGCTGCATGACTGGCTGATGTCCGATCGGCCGGCCTCGCGCCGCCAGGCCGCGCTGGGCCGCGCCTATGCCGGCTGGCGCAGTTTTGCGCGCAACCGATTGGCATTGCTGGGCCTCGCGATCGTGATCGGGCTGGTACTGGTGGCCGTGTTTGCCGATGTGCTGGCGCCCTACTCGCCCTATACCGGTGACTTGCGCACCACGCGGCTTTTAGCGCCCTCGCCAGCGCATTGGTTTGGCACCGACGACCAAGGGCGGGACATTTTGTCGCGCGTGCTGGTCGGCTCGCGCATCACGCTGACGGTCGTGGTCCTGGTGGCCGTGCTGGCCGCACCGCTGGGCCTGCTGGTCGGCACGGTGGCCGGTTATGCCGGGGGCTGGGTGGACGCAGTGCTGATGCGGGTGACCGATGTGTTTTTGGCTTTCCCGCGCTTGATCTTGGCGCTGGCTTTTGTAGCTGCGCTGGGGCCAGGCATTGCCAATGCCGCCCTGGCCATTGCAATCACCTCCTGGCCGCCGTATGCGCGCATTGCGCGGGCCGAGACGCTGCAAATTCGCCAAAGCGACTTTATTGCGGCGGTGCAGTTACTGGGTGCTTCGCCCTGGCGCATTGTGTGGCGGCACATCATGCCGCTGTGCGTGTCCTCGGTGATTGTGCGGGTGACGCTGGACATGGCCGGCATCATCTTGACAGCGGCCGGGCTGGGCTTTTTGGGCCTGGGTGCGCAGCCGCCCATGCCGGAATGGGGCGCTCTCATCGCCAACGGACGCATGTATGTGCTGGACCAATGGTGGGTAGCGGCTGCGCCGGGTGCGGCGATTTTTATCGTTAGCCTGGCCTTTAATCTGCTGGGCGACGGCTTGCGTGACGCCCTGGACCCCAAGGACGGGCAATGACTGGCACGCAACATCCGCAAGCCCAGGCTTGCGAACCGATTTTGGTAGTCGAGGGCCTGCAAGTGGCCTACCCCAACCGCGAGGGGCAGATGGTGCCGGTGGTACGCGATGTCTCCTTCACCCTGGGCCGCGAGCGTTTGGGCTTGGTGGGTGAGTCGGGGAGCGGCAAATCGCAAACCGGGCGGGCTATTTTGGGCCTGAGTGCACCCGGCGCCCGCATTAGCGCCACGCGCCTGGAGTTTCGTGGCACCAACTTGCTGGCCTGCACGCCCGCCGAGCGGCGTGCGCTACGCGGCCAGAAAATGGCCATGGTTTTGCAGGACCCCAAATACTCGCTCAACCCGGTCATGACGATTGGCCAGCAAGTTTGCGAATCATTGCAGGCGCATGCCAGGATGCCCCCTAGAGCGGCTAAAGAAAAAGCCTTAGCCGCCCTGCGCGCGGTGCAATTGGACGACGCGGAGCGCGTTTTTTCGCTCTACCCGCACGAAGTTTCGGGTGGCATGGGCCAGCGCGCCATGATCGCCATGATGCTGATTGCCCAGCCCGAGCTGCTGATTGCCGACGAACCCACCTCAGCGCTGGATGTGACGGTGCAGCTGGAAGTTCTGGCCCTCTTGGACAGCCTGGTCTCGCAAAGTGCGATGGGCCTCTTGTTTATCTCGCATGACCTGCGCCTGGTCTCGCGCTTTTGTGACCGGGTGCTGGTGATGTACCGCGGAAAAATCGTCGAAGAAATCGCCGCCCACCAGTTGCACCAGGCCCAGCACCCCTATACGCAAGGCCTGCTCAACTGCCTACCTCGCCTGGGCCAAAGCCGCCGTCCCTTGCCCGTGCTGGACCGGCGCCCGGAGTGGGCGCTGTGAAGGCTCCAGCCCTGGGGCTGCAAGTGCAAGGCCTACGCGTGGCCTATGGCGATTTTGTGGCCGTGGCCGACGCCAGCTTTCGCGTGGAACCGGGGGCGAGCTTTGGCATTGTGGGCGAGTCCGGCTCGGGCAAATCGACCGTTTTACGGGCGATTTGCGGCCTGGCGCCGATGCAATCGGGCCAAGTGCAGTTACTCCGTACCGATGCGGGCAAGGTTCCGTTTCCGGGTAGCAAGGATTTCCGTCGTCAGGTGCAAATGGTCTTCCAAGACCCCTATGGCTCCCTGCACCCGCGCCAAACCGTAGACCGCATACTGGCCGAGCCGCTGGACATCCACCACCTGGACCAGCCCCAGGCGCGCATCGAAGAAGCCTTGGACCAGGTCGGGCTGGGCAGCGTTTTCCGCTTTCGCTACCCGCACCAACTCTCGGGTGGGCAGCGCCAGCGCGTAGCTCTGGCGCGTGCGCTGATCTTGCAGCCCCAGGTGCTGCTCTTGGATGAACCCACCTCGGCGCTGGACGCCTCAGTGCAGGCCGAGGTGCTTAATGTGCTGGAGCGCCTGCGCGCGCGCTTGGGCCTCACCTTCTTGATGGTCAGCCACGATCTGGCGGTCGTCACGCATTTGTGCGACCAGATTTTGGTCATGCGGCACGGCCACAGCGTGGAGCAAGTCTGTGCAGCCGATTTGGCCGCTGGCCGCGTCAGCCAGGATTACACCCGCAGCCTGATGCGTGCAGCCGAAGGCTTTGTGCGCAGCGGTGGTTCAATGCTTATCCCGATAACCCCCAAAGGCCCACCATGATGACAAAGCCGGATTCAAACTGCAAGCCAAGTCCGAGGTGAACGCCAACCCCAAGGACACGAAAGATTACCCCGAGGGAGTCTGGACCTTGCCGCCCGTCTACCGCCTCAAAGACATTGACCGCGAAAAATACGCCGCTATCGGCGAGAGCGACCGCTTTACGCTGCGCTTTATCAAGCCCTAAATATCAGCCTATCAGCTACCAAGTGATATTGGCAAATGTTGCTTGCTGGTGCAAATTCATCGCGACCACCACACGCCGCCCCTGGGTGGCCGGCACCTCGTGGGTCAGGATGCCAGGAAACATCACCAACATATTGGTCTTGGGCTGCACCGGGTATTTGCCCGAAAAAATAATCGGCGCGCTGTTTTCATGCGCCTCTAAATAAATGGCGCATCCAAAATCCGCTGGGAAATGGTTATGGGGCTGCGTATAACTGGCCTCTTCGTAAATAATGCCCCAGCACTCGCTGACGATCATGTCAGTGTCCGGTGGCGGATGCCCGACAGCCATTAATTTGGCGGCCTCTTTACTCACCTGTAAAACCACTTGCATTAGCGGCGCGAATTTGTCTGAGACCAAATGGCTGCGCCAAGGGCTCATGTATTCTGCTTTGACGTTGGAGAGTGGCGACACCGGATGTGTGACGCTCAGGTCCGTAATGGCTTGGCGGGCCAGCTGCAAAACTGGCGCTACAGGCGTGAGGTCACACACAAATATTGGAATATCGGCGTGGGCAGTAAATGGGCTGAGCACAACCATAAGTGGGGGTTTGCAGTAACTAGACGCTGTAGCTTAGGCGGACGCCGACGTACAAGGATTGATATGCATCAAGCGCAGCCCTTGCCGATCCGCTAGAGTGGAGTTTTTCTCCAACCGAGCACCACCAAATGTCCACCCCCCACGAAACTCAACGCGCCAAAATCATGGAAGACATTCACCTGGTCATCCAAGACACCCAGGCGCTTTTGCGCATGACCGCCCATGAGGCCGGCGATGAAGCCGCCGCTGTGCGCGCCCGTGTGCAGGAGCGACTGGCCCAAGCCACCGCAGAGATGCACGCCCTGCAGGAGTCGGCCCTGCGCAGCACCAAAGAAGCGGCCGAGGCGACCGAGCAGTTTGTACAAGACCATCCTTGGAAGTCGGTCGGCATTGCCGCCGTCGCCGGACTGGCGTTGGGTCTATTGATCAGCCGGCGCTAGGCGCCACCGCCAATGAGCAGCCCGCCTGCAGCCGGGATTTTTGGCTCCCTGCGCCGACTTGTCGCGGATCTGCGCGATCTGGCCATCGTGCGCCTGGAACTTTTGGGTACCGAGCTGGAGCTGGAAAAGCGCCGTTGGCTATCGACCTTGTGCTTGGCCGCCTTGGCCCTGGTATGTCTGGCGCTAGGCCTGGTCATGGCCAGCGTGGCTGTGCTTTTGGTTTTTTGGGACAGCTACCGCATTACAGCGGCCACCGGCCTGGCATTGTTTTTTGGGCTGGCCGGTGCGGGTTTGCTTTGGACAGCGGTACGCAAAATGCACAACCCGCAGGGCGCATTTCACGCCAGCATCACCGAATTGCGGCGCGATATGGGCGCCAACGCGCCCGATAGAAAGCCCTAGCCGCCATGCGCCAATCCGAACTTTTGGCCCAGCAAGCACGTCTGATCGAACGCAGCGCCTCGCTGCGCACCAGCGTCCGTGCCCATGCTGCAGACATTGCTACGCCCTTCTCTAGTGCGCGACAGGCCGTGGACGGCATCCGCGCGCTGCCCGTATCCCAGATCGTCGGGCTGCTTGCACTGGGGCTGGCAGGCCGCAAGTTCAGCCGGGGCCTGCTGCCCCTGCTGCGTTTGTGGGATGTGTGGCGGGCATGGAAAACCTAGACTGTCTGGACTGGGCCCGCTCTTTGGCCCGCAAAGCAAATGCCCACAAAGGCGACCACGGCAAAGTTTTGCTAATTGGAGGCGCACCCGGCATGCCCGGCGCCTTGGTCTTGGCCGGCCAAGCGGCGCTATACAGCGGCGCGGGCTACACCCAGCTGTTGATGCTGGACGACGCCAGCGCCCACGTCGTACCCAGCCAGCCCGAGCTGATGCTCCACAGCGCAGCGCTTTGGCATGGCCGTGCGGCGCAAGCCCTGGCCCATCTCGGCCCTGACCTGATAGCCATCGGGCCGGGCCTGGGCCAAACTGCCCACGCCCGCCATTGGCTCCAGGCGGCGCTGCAATGGAACGGGCCCTTGGTGCTGGACGCTGACGCGCTCAATATCCTTGCACAGGACGCGCCAATGCTGCACAGCCTGGCGCAGCGGGCGGCACCCGTCTGCCTGACGCCTCATCCCGGCGAGGCGGCCCGGCTGCTGCAATGGGACGGTGCACAAGTCCAAGCAGACCGCCCAGGCGCGCTAGGCAGCCTAAGCAAGCGCACTGGGAGCACTGTCGTGCTCAAGGGCCAGCACACGCTGGTCGGTGCGCCCAACCAAACACCGCGCCGTTGCCTGGAGGGCAACCCCGGCATGGCCACCGCCGGCATGGGGGATGTGCTCACGGGATGCATCGCGGCCCTGGCGGCACAAGGCCTGCGCGCCGGCCTGAGCCTGTGGCAGGCCAGCTGCCTGGGCGTGCAGGTGCATGCACGCGCGGGCGACCAGCTGTGCGCTGCGGGCATCGGGCCGATCGGCTTGACACCCTCCGAGCTGGCGCGCCAACTGCGCATCGTCATCAACCAGGCCGTCGCGCATTAGCATATTGAGCCGGGTTTGGATACCCCAATTTAGCATGCAAACCCGGTCCTAGAATGGCTTTTTCCCCACACACTGGGGGCATGAAAACCGCTTCGGAGCCGCACGACCATGAACCAGATTGACCTTAAAAATCGCCACGCCATCGTCACCGGAGGCGCGCGCGGCATCGGCTACGCCGTGGCCGAGCGGCTGCTCGCCTCGGGTGCCCATGTGGCGCTTTGGGACATGGACGCAAGCAAATTGGCCAGCAGCGTGGCAACGCTGCAAGCGGCGCATCCCGGGCAGCAAGTAAGCGGGCAGGCGCTGGATATCAGCGACGACGCCAGCGTGCAAGGCGAGGCCAATGCCTTGGCCGCGCGCTGGGGCCGCATCGACATCTTGGTGAATAACGCCGGCATTACCGGCGGCAATGGCCTGACCTGGGAGCTAGAACCCGCCGTCTGGCGCCAAGTGATCGAGGTCAACCTGATTGCCCCCTACCTGACCTGCCGCGCCGTGGTGCCGCACATGCTGGCCGGCGGCTGGGGACGGATCATCAACATCGCCTCGGTGGCCGGCAAGGAAGGCAACCCTAACGCCTCGCACTACAGCGCCTCCAAAGCCGGCCTGATCGGGCTGACCAAATCGCTGGGCAAAGAATTGGCCCAAAAGAATGTACTGGTCAACGCCATTACGCCCGGCGCGGCCAAGACAGATATCTTTGACCAAATGACGCAGCAGCAAATCGA
>CAMATX010000045.1 GCA_945861345.1 Comamonas sp. lk | reverse complement strand
GCGCCTGCGGGGGATCAGCCATCGTTTGCGATTCAACTGCCGCCACCGAACGTGACCGGCACGCTGCACATGGGGCATGCGTTCAACCAAACCATCATGGACAGCTTGACGCGCTACCACCGCATGCGCGGCTTCAACACCTTGTGGGTCCCGGGCACCGACCATGCGGGCATCGCCACCCAAATCGTGGTGGAGCGCCAACTGCAAGACAAGGGCATCAGCCGCCACGCCATGGGCGCTACGCCACCCGAAGCGCGCAAAAACTTTATCGCCAAGGTCTGGGAATGGAAAGAAGAATCGGGCAACACCATAACCCGCCAGATGCGCCGCATGGGCGACAGTGTGGACTGGAGCCGCGAATACTTCACCATGGACGCCAAGCTGTCGGGCGTGGTGACCGAAACCTTTGTGCGCCTGTACGAACAAGGCCTGATTTACCGGGGTAAGCGCTTGGTCAATTGGGACCCGGTGCTCATGAGTGCGGTCTCGGACCTGGAGGTAGAAGCCACCGAGTCCGAAGGCAAGATGCACTACATCTGCTACCCCTTTGCAGATGGCCCGCAGCTGATCGAGGGCGTGCTGCAACAAGGCATGACGATTGCCACCACCCGCCCCGAAACCATGATGGCCGATGGCGCCCTGGCCGTGCACCCCGAGGACGAGCGCTACCAACACCTAGTCGGAAAACTAGTCGATTTGCCTTTGTGCGACCGGCAAATTCCCATCATCGCCGACGACTTTGTGGACCGCGCTTTTGGCTCGGGCTGCGTCAAGATCACCGGCGCGCACGATTTCAACGACTACGCCTGCGCCCAACGGCACGACTTGCCGCTGATCACCATCTTCACTCTGGACGCCAAAGTCAACACCAATGGCCCCGCCGCCTACCAAGGCCTGGACCGTTTCGAAGCGCGCAAAGCGGTGAACCGCGATCTGCAAGCCCAAGGCTTGATGTTGGAAATCAAGCCCCACAAAATGATGCTCCCGATTTGCGCCCGCACCGGCCAAGTGGTCGAGCCCATGCTTACCGACCAATGGTTTGTGGCCATGAACAAGGTCAGCGACCAAGACCCTACCGGCAAAAGCATCGCGCAAAAAGCGATTGACGCGGTGCAGTCGGGCGAGGTGAAATTTGTGCCCGAGAACTGGGTCAACACCTATAACCAATGGATGAACAACATCCAAGACTGGTGCATTAGCCGACAACTGTGGTGGGGCCACCAGATTCCAGCTTGGTACACCGATGGCACCTTGGTCAATGGCGCTGATTTCGTTGTCGCGACTAGCGAAGAAGACGCACGACGCAAAGCGCGGGCAGCGGGGTACCAAGGTTCCCTGCGGCGCGACGAGGATGTTTTGGATACTTGGTACTCCAGCGCGTTGGTGCCGTTTAGCACTATGGGGTGGCCGGAGAGCGCTTCGGGGACTGGCGATGGAGCCGGAACCGGTCTTGCTCCCACTCGCTTCGCTCGCAATGTCGCTGCGCCCGGCTCCGGCCCCATCGCCAGCGGTGACATCAACGGCTGCACCAATAACCCGCAGGAGAGCGCTGGGCTTGGACGCAGCGATTTGGCGCGCGAAGCGCGTATGAGCAAGACCGAGCCCGGTGCGCTCCGAAGCGATAGCGAAAGCGAAGTAACAGACTACGACCTCTATCTCCCCAGCAGCGTATTGGTAACCGGCTACGACATCATCTTCTTCTGGGTCGCCCGCATGATCATGATGACCACGCACTTCACCGGTCGCGTGCCCTTCAAAGACGTGTACATCCACGGCCTGGTGCGCGATGCCCAAGGCAAAAAAATGAGCAAATCCGAAGGCAATGTGCTCGACCCGGTGGACCTGATCGACGGCATTGCGTTGGCGCCTTTGCTCGACAAACGCAGCCAAGGCTTGCGCAAACCCGAGACCGCGCCGCAAGTACGCAAAAATACGGAAAAAGAATTCCCCGACGGCATACCAGCCTACGGCGCCGACGCCTTGCGCTTTACCTTTGCCGCCCTGGCCAGCCTTGGCCGCAATATCAACTTTGACAGCAAACGCTGCGAAGGCTATCGCAACTTTTGCAACAAACTGTGGAACGCCACCCGCTTTGTGCTGATGAACTGCGAAGGCCAGGACTGCGGTTTGCAGGAACACACCAAAGAACAATGCACGCCCCCGCGCACAGGCCCGGATGGACAAGAGATCCCGGCAGGCCCGTTCTACCAGTACTTGAAGTTCAGCCAGGCCGACCGCTGGATCAGCTCGGTGCTGCAACAAACCGAAGACCAGGTAGCCAAAGGCTTTGCCGAATACCGGCTGGACAACGTGGCCACGTCCATCTATGAATTCGTGTGGAACGAATACTGCGACTGGTACCTGGAAATTGCCAAAGTGCAAATCCAAAACGGCGACCCGGCGCAGCAGCGCGCCACGCGACGCACGCTAATTCGCACCCTGGAAGCCATCTTGCGCCTGGCGCATCCGGTCATTCCGTTTATCACCGAAGAACTCTGGCAAAAAGTGGCACCCGTGGCCGGCATGCCAGGCGCGTCGGTCAGCATTGCGCGCTACCCCGAGGCGCAACTGGGCAAGGTGGACCCGCAAGCGATTGCCAATGTCAACCAGCTCAAAGCCCTGGTCGATGCCTGCCGCAATTTGCGCGGCGAGATGAATGTGTCGCCGGCTACCAAAATGCCGCTGTTCGCCCTGGGCAATGCCGACTTTATGCGCGCCAATGCCAAGGTATTGCAAGCGCTGGCCAAGCTCAGCGATGTGAAGGTCTTTGACGACGAAGCCGCCTGGCAAAGCGCCGCCCAAGCCGCACCGGTCGCCGTGGTGGGTGACATCCGCATGTGTTTGTTTATCGAGGTGGATGTGGCCGCAGAGAAGGTGCGGCTGTCTAAAGAAATCGCGCGCCTGGAAGGCGAAATCACCAAGGCGCAGGGCAAGCTTTCCAACGAAGCCTTTGTGGCGAAAGCGCCGCCTGCGGTGATTACCCAAGAGCGCGCGCGATTGGCTGACTTTGAAAGCACCTTGGACAAGGTGCGGGGGCAGCTCGCTCGACTGGCCTAAAGCCGCAGTGGCTTAGGCCACAGCATCGGCCAGCCGCTGCAACAGCGGTTCGGCCTGCGTCTCCACCAGTAGCAAAGCCCGCACCGCCGGGCTTAGAAAACCTTGCGCCACCATGCCGTCCAGCATGGCGATCAGCGAGTCGTAGTAGCCCGCAATATTCAGCAGTCCAAAGGGCTTGCGGTGCACGCCCAGCTGGTGCCAGGTCCAGATTTCGAACAGTTCTTCGAAGGTACCTATGCCACCGGGCAGGGCCACAAACGCATCGGCGCGCTCGAACATCATGGTTTTGCGCGTATGCATGTTGTCCACCACATGCAGTTCCGTAAGGCCGGTGTGGCCGACTTCCTTGTCCATCAGGTTTTGCGGAATCACGCCATACACCGTGCCGCCTGCGGCCAGTGTGGCGTCGGCCACCATGCCCATCAGCCCGACTTTGCCGCCGCCATAAACCAATTCCCAACCACGGCTGCCAATCAAGGCACCGGTATCGCGTGCCGATTGGGCAAATACCGGGTCGCGGCCTGGGCGCGAGCCACAATACACGCACAAAGAAAAAGTTGTCATGCCAGAGTCCGGTACCGCAATTAGCGTCGACGCATGAAGTGGATAAATTCCTTGTCCACGGTTTGCTGGTCCAGCAAAGTGTTACCCGTTTGCTTGGCAAAAGCCTGAAAGTCGCGCACCGAGCCGGGGTCGGTGGCGATCACTTTGAGCACCTCGCCGCTTTGCATATCGGCCAGGGCACGTTTGGCTTTGAGAATGGGCAGCGGGCAGTTCAGGCCCCGGCTGTCCACTTCTTTGGCGATGGTGTATTCGGTACGCATGGTGGGTTTAATTCTTTAGCCTTCAGTGCGCGGCGCGGCGTTTTCATCGCGCTTAGCCCATTCGATAAATTGCGGCGTGTGCCCGCGCGAGCGCAGCCAGTCGGCCATGGCGTAACCGGTACCCGAGGGCCAGCATTTAATGGCCTGGGGTTCGTACAAGCGGTAATCAACCAGCTCGGGCGAGAGGCGCACCTCGCCGTGGCAGACCGCATGAAAAGCGATGATCACCTGGTTCATGCGCTGGAAATCGTATACGCCGATCAGGTTCAGTTCGTCAGTCGCCAGGTTGGTCTCTTCGGCAATTTCGCGGGCGATGCCTTCTTGCGGCGTTTCTCCGGCCTCCATAAAGCCGGTAATGAGCGCGTACATCTTGCCCGGCCAGGCGGCATTGCGCGCCAGCAGGATGCGGCCGTCTACTTCCACAACGCCCGCGAGCACCGGCGTGGGGTTGTTCCAGTGGGTGTAATCGCAGGCGGGGCAACGCAGGCGCGATTTTTCGCCGCCGTCTTCGTGTTGGCTGCGCCAGGCCAGCGGCGCGGCGCATTGCGGGCAAAATTTAAATAAGGTGCTCATGGGCAGGTGTCGCTTTAGGCGGGGAAAACGCCCGTCGACAAGTAGCGGTCGCCCCGGTCGCAGACAATAAAAACAATGGTGGCATCGCGCACTTCGCTGGCGATTTGCTGGGCAATGCAGCAGGCCCCGGCTGCCGAAATGCCCGCAAAAATGCCCTCCTCGCGCGCCATGCGGCGGGCCATTTCTTCCGCATCGGCCTGGCTTACCAGGCGGATTTCGTCCACATACTTGGCGTCATAAATTTTGGGCAGGTATTCAGGCGACCATTTGCGGATGCCAGGAATGCGCGAGCCCTCGGCGGGCTGCGCGCCAATGATGCGCACAGCCGGGTTTTGTTCCTTCAGGTAGCGCCCCACCCCGCTGATGGTGCCGGTGGTGCCCATGGCGCTGACAAAGTGGGTAATGCCGCCTGCGGTGTCGCGCCAGATTTCCGGGCCGGTGGTCTCCAAATGGATGCGCGGGTTGTCGGCATTGGCAAACTGGTCAAGCACCCGGCCCTTGCCTTGGGCCTGCATTTGGTCGGCCAGGTCGCGGGCGTATTCCATGCCGCCGGCCTTGGGCGTAAGAATGAGCTCGGCGCCAAAGGCCTTCATGGTTTGGGCGCGTTCTATGGACAAGTCCTCGGGCATGATGAGCACCATACGGTAGCCCAACATCGCCGCAGCCATGGCCAGTGCGATGCCGGTATTGCCCGAGGTGGCCTCGATGAGCGTATCGCCAGGGCTAATGTCGCCGCGCTCCTGGGCGCGGCTGATCATGGACAGGGCGGCACGGTCTTTCACCGAACCGGCGGGGTTATTGCCCTCAAGCTTGCCCAAAATAATGGTGTTACGGGCGGTATTTTGGGCTGCGCCTATGCGCTGCAAAGCCACCAAGGGCGTGTTTCCGATGAGTTCGGAGAGGGTGCGGTACGTCGTCATGCCCTCCACTGTGCCACAACGGGCAAGTGCCACCCCTAAAGGGCAAATCCTAAAGGGCGAATATCTTGCCCGGATTCAGGATGTTATCCGGGTCCAGCGCTTGCTTGATGGCACGCATCATGGCCACCGCGCCGTGGCCGGCCTCGTTGACCAAAAAATCCATTTTGTGCAGGCCCACCCCGTGCTCGCCGGTGCAGGTGCCGCCCAAGCGCAGGGCGCGCTCCACCAGCAGCGCATTGAGATGCTCCGCGCGGGCGCGCTCCTCGTTATTGGCCGGATCGATCAAATAGCCCATGTGGAAATTGCCATCGCCTACATGGCCCACCATAAAGTAAGGGATGCCCGCAGCCTGGGCCTCGGCCACGGAGTCCAGCAAGGCGTCGGCCAGTTTGGAGATGGGCACGCAGGTGTCGGTGGTGATGCAGCGACAGCCCGGGCGCGACTGCACACCGGCAAAGTAAGCGTTGTGCCGGGCGGTCCACAGGCGGGTGCGCTCCTCGGGCGTGGCCGCCCATTCAAATGCCTGGCCCCGGTGTTCGGCGACGATGTCTTGCACCGTGGCAATTTGCTCTTGCACGCCGGCCGGCGAACCGTGGAACTCCATCAGCAGCATCGGCGCTTCGGTCAAGCTGAGCTTGGAGTGCTGGTTGACCATGCGCACCGTGTTGCCGTCGAGCAGCTCGCAGCGGGCAATGGGCACGCCCATTTGAATGATCGCAATCGTGGTGTTGACCGCGTCGGCCAGGGTGGCAAAAGCGCAGGTGGCGGCCATGACCGCCTCGGGCAGCGGGTAGACCTTGAGCGTCACTTCGGTGATGACGCCCAGCGTGCCTTCGCTGCCCACCATCAGGCGCGTGAGGTCGTAGCCGGCCGAGGACTTTTTGGCGCCGGTGCCGGTGCGGATGATGTCGCCGCTGGCAGTGACCACCTCCAGCGCCAGCACGTTCTCGCGCATGGTGCCGTAGCGAACCGCATTGGTGCCGCTGGCCCGGGTGGCACACATGCCGCCGATGCTGGCGTCGGCTCCGGGATCGATGGGGAAAAACAATCCATGCGACTTGAGCGCCTCGTTAAGCTGCTTGCGCGTCACGCCGGGCTGCACCCGCACCGTCAAGTCCTCGGCCTGAACGGCCAGCACCTGGTTCATGCGCGAGACATCCAGGCTGATACCGCCCTGCACCGCCAGCAAATGCCCCTCCAGGGAAGAACCCACGCCAAAGGGGATAACGGGCACTTTGTAGCGGGCCGCCAGCGCCACGGCGTCGGCCGCGTCGGTGCTGGACTGGGCAAACACGACGGCCACCGGCGGGGGGGCATCCAGCGGCGACTCGTCGCGCCCATGCTGCTCGCGTACCGCCAGGGCGGTGGAGCATTGCCCGCCAAAGCGCGCCTGCAAAGCGGGCACAAAGGCCGGATCGACGGGGCGCAACGCGATAGGGGGCAGATAAGGTGCGGCAGGGGCGTTCATGGGCGGACTCCTGTGTCTGATAGTGGACAGGCCAAATCCAGAGCATAGCGCCGAACCGCACCCGTCGCACTTAAGATAGTGCAGCGCCGCCTTGGCGCCACCGCAACAACCCGAGAAGCCCAACACTATGACGATTTCCATGTTTTCTGCCAGCGTTCCGCGCCTGGCCAACGCCCTGACCAATTTGGCGCACCTGCTCAGCCTGGCGCAAACCCATGTCGAGACCCACAAAATCAACCCCGATGCCATCCTGAACTACCGGCTCTTCCCGGACATGCTGGACTTCAAACGCCAGGTGCAAATTGCCTGCGACACCTGCAAAGGCGTCGTGGCCCGCCTGGCCGGCGTGGAAGGCCCGGTCTTTGAGGACAAAGAACAAAGCTTTGCCGAGCTGCAAGAGCGCATTGCCAAAACCATCGCTTACATCGAGGGCTTTAGCGCCGCCCAAATCGACGGCACCGAGGACAAAGACATTGTCGTGACCCGTGGCGAGAAACAAACCCATTACAAAGGCATGCAGTTTTTGCTCGGCCACGCCCTACCCAATGTGTATTTCCACAGCTCCGTGGCCTACAGCATCTTGCGCCACAATGGCGTCGCCGTCGGCAAGCGTGACTACCTGGGCAAGCCCTAGGCGCAACCTGCCGTCAACCGCAAAAAAAGAGACTTGAGGAGAAAGACCATGTTCCCCACCGCGATTGCCGGCAGTTTGCCCAAACCCGATTGGCTGGCCGAGCCACAAAAGTTGTGGCCGCAGTGGCGCGCCAGTGGCGAGGCCCTGGCCCAAACCAAGGCCGACGCCACGCTTTTGTGGATCAAGACGCAAGAGGACGCGGGCCTGGACATCATTGGCGACGGCGAGCAGGCGCGCCAGCACTTTGTGCATGGTTTTGTGGAACAGGTCGAGGGCATCGACTTTGATAACAAGGTGCGCATGGGCATCCGCGACAACCGCTACGACGCCATGGTGCCGCAGGTGGTCGGGCCGCTGCACCTAAAGGGCCGCGTCCACGCCATGGAAGCCCAGTTGGCGCGCGCCCACACCCAGCGCAAGCTCAAATTCACCTTGCCTGGCCCGATGACGATTGTCGACACCGTGGCCGACAGCTATTACGGCGGCGGGCGCGAGGGGCGCATCAAAATGGCTTTCGCCTTTGCCGAGCTGCTCAACGCCGAGGCCCTGGCCTTGCAGGCCGACGGTGTGGACATCATCCAGTTTGACGAACCGGCCTTCAATGTCTACATGGACGAGGCGGCCGACTGGGGCGTGCAAGCGCTGGAGCGTGCCGTCCAAGGCCTGACCTGCACAACGGCCGTGCATATTTGCTACGGCTACGGCATCGAGGCCAACGTCAATTGGAAAAACACCTTGGGCCATGAGTGGCGCCAGTACGAAAAAGTGTTCCCCGCGCTGTCCAAAAGCAGCATCCAGCAAGTCAGCTTGGAATGCGCCCGCTCGCAGGTGCCTATGGATTTGATGGCCTTGCTGGAAAACAAAGACGTCATGGTCGGCGTGATTGATGTGGCCTCTGACCAGGTCGAGACGCCCGAAGAGGTGGCCGACACCATCGGCCGGGCGCTGCAATTTGTGCCCAAAATGCGGCTGATCGGCTGCACCAACTGCGGCATGGCGCCTATGGACCGCAACATTGCCGCCCGCAAACTCCAAGCCCTGGCCCAGGGCGCCGCGCTGGCGCGCCAGCGCTACGCCTAAAGCGCGGCGGGGAGAAGACTATGCATGAAGCACGTTCGGTCTTGGTTGTCGGCGCGGGGGATGCCACCGGCGGCGCCATCGCACGGCGTTTTGCCCGCGAGGGCCTGATCGCCTGCGTGACGCGGCGGCAAATCGACAAGCTGGCGCCTTTGGTGGCCCTCATCGAGGCCGAAGGCGGCCGCGCCCATGCCTTTGGCTCGGATGCGCGTATCGAAGCGGCGGTGATCGAACTGGTGCAAAGCATCGAGGCCGATATTGCGCCTATCGAGGCGGCGGTTTTCAATATCGGCGCCAATGTGCGCTTCTCGGTGGTAGATACCACCGAGCGCGTGTACCGCAAGGTCTGGGAAATGGCTGCGCTGGCGGGCTTTTTGTTCGGCCGTGAAGTGGCCAAGGCCATGCTCACACGGGGGCGAGGAACGATTATTTTTACCGGCGCCACAGCCAGCCTGCGCGGGGCTGCGGGCTTTAGCGCCTTTGCCGGCGCCAAGCATGCGCTGCGCGCGCTGGCCCAAAGCATGGCGCGCGAACTCGGGCCCCAAGGCATCCATGTGGCGCACACCGTGATTGACGGCGCCATTGACACCGCCTTTATTGCCCAAAACTTCCCCGAGCGCTACGCCACCAAGGCGCACGAGGGCATTCTCAACCCCGAGCACATCGCCGAGAGCTACTGGCAGCTCCACCGCCAACCGCGCAGCGCCTGGACCCACGAGCTGGACCTGCGCCCCTGGTGCGAAACCTGGTAAACCCCTTTTTTTGGAGCCCTTGCAATGGCCAAAACGCTCGAATTTTTCTTTGACTTCGGCAGCCCCACCACCTACCTGGCCTCCACCCAGCTGCCCCAAATCGCCCGCGAAACCGGCGCGCAACTGGTTTACAAACCCTTATTGCTGGGCGGCGTGTTCAAGGCCACAGGCAATGCCAGCCCCGTCACCATCGCCGCCAAAGCGCGCTGGATGGGCACAGACCTGCCCCTGTGGGCGCAGCACTACGGCGAGCCGTTTGCGTTTAACCCGCATTTCCCGATCAACACCCTCACCCTGATGCGCGGGGCCTGCGGCGTGCAAATGCACGCGCCCCACGACTTCGAGCGCTACTTACAGGCAGTCTTTCACGCCATGTGGGTCGCACCGCAAAACTTAGGCGATGCGCAGGTGCTGACCTCCGTGCTGGAAGCCGCGGGCTTTTCGGCGCCGACCTTTATGCAATGGGTGGCCGATGCCGAGGTCAAAGCCCGCCTCATGGCCAACACCGAAGAGGCCGTGGCCCGGGGTGCGTTTGGCGCGCCCACCATTTTTGTGGGCGAAAAATTGTTTTTCGGCCAGGACCGGCTCGACTTTGTGCGCAAAGCGCTGGCCTAAAGTCCTGTTCTCACGCCCCGTTTATTGAATGCACCCTATTGAAAGACGCTTATGCACCGCGTAGCCATTAGCAGCACCGGGATTTTTGTCCCGCCCGAAACCATCACCAATGAAGAACTGGTGCTGGCCTACAACCGCTACGCCGCGCTGGAGAACGTGCGCAACGCCCAGGCCATCGCGGCCGGCACGCAAGTGGCGCTGACCGACTCCAGCGTCGAATTCATCGAAAAAGCCTCGGGTATCCAAAGCCGCTATGTGCTTGAAAAACAGGGCGTTTTAGACCCCGAGCGCATGCGCCCCCGGTTCACGCCCCGCCCCGATACCGATATTTCGCTGATGGCCGAAATCGGCGTCAAAGCCTGTCAGGACGCGCTCACTGCCGCCGGCAAAACCGCTGCCGACGTGGATGGACTGATCTGTGCGGCCGCCAATATGCAGCGCCCCTACCCCGCCATGGGCGTGGAAATTCAGACGGCGCTAGGCATCAACGGCTACGCCTTTGACATGAACGTGGCCTGCTCCTCGGCCACTTTTGCGATTGAACTGGCCTATAACGCCGTGCGCACCGGCCAGTCGCGGGCGGTGCTGGTGGTGAACCCGGAAATCACCTCGGCGCACCTGGCCTGGAAAGACCGCGATTGCCACTTTATTTTTGGCGATGTGTGCACCGCCATCCTGGTCGAGCGCCTGGACTTGGCGCCTGCTGGCGCATTCGAGATTTTGGGCACGCGTTTGCTCAGCACCTTTTCTAACAACATCCGCAATAACCAAGGCTTTATGTCGCGCGCGGAAGACCGCGACCCCGAGGACCGCGACCAGCTGTTTCGCCAAGAGGGCCGCAAAGTGTTCAAGGAAGTGTGCCCGATGGCAGCCGAGCACATAGAAAGCCATTTAAAAAGTTTGGGCTTTGCGCCCACCGATATGCGCCGCTTCTGGCTGCACCAGGCCAATTTGTCGATGAACCAGTTCATCGTGCGCCGCTTACTCGGCCGCGATGCCAGTCACGACGAGGCACCGGTCATCCTCAATGAGTTTGCCAACACCGCCTCGGCGGGCTCCATCATCGCGTTCCACCGCAACAAATCCGACGTGCAAAGTGGCCAAACCGGCGTGATCTGCTCGTTTGGCGCTGGCTATTCGATAGGCAGCGTGGTAGTGCAAAAAACCTAAGCGCCTTCCGTGGAGCGCAGGCCCTGCCAGGTTTGACCTTAGATCAGGCTGCGCTTGAGGCGCAACTCGTCAATCTCGACGGCACCGACACGCACCGTTTTGACGGCGCCGGCTTCGCGGGCAAAACCTGCCAACTCAAAAAAGCGCAGCGCCGTGGCGTTGCTAGCGGGCAGCCAGATGCTGACATGGGTGCAGCCCTCTTCAAACAAGCCCTCGCGGGCCGCGTTCCACAAAGACAGGCCCACGCCCAGGCCCTGGAAGTCGGCATCGACGTAGATATCCCAAATCTCGCCCATGGTTTGTTGCGTGCCCTCGTCGCGGCTGCGGTCAATGCCGGCAAAACCAACAATGCGATCCCCGTGCAAGGCCACCAGCACCTGCGGCTCGGCGTATTCGATGGCCTCGCGCCAATAGGCTTGGCGCTTGTCGAGCGCCATCACCGGCAATTGCGCGCCCTCGGGCTCACCGGCAAAGGCGGCGCGCACGGTGGCGTTGTGGAGTTCGGCAATCGCCTTGGCATCGCGCAGCACAGCCGGGCGCACGGGGAAAACAGAGTTACTGGACATGAATCAATGCAGAAATACAGGAAGGGCGCAATTGTCGCAGCATTGGCCCGCCGTCCATGGGGCCTAGCGCCCAACGGTCTAAAGGGCCATCAGGGGACATCAGGGCCCCTTCAGGCCCCAAGGGCTTGCCTTCGCCGTTAAGCTGTGGTCATGGGACTACGCAATATCTTTGGCCAGCACGCTGCGCGCTGGGGCTTGCTGCTGGGTATGTGGGTTCTGGCCACCAGTGCCCACAGCGCGCCTTTTGAGGACAGCATGGCCCAGCGCACGCTGGCCTGCACCGGATGCCACGGCCCGCAAGGGCGCTCCGGGCCCGACGGCTACTACCCGCGCCTGGCGGGCAAACCGGCCGGCTATTTGTACAACCAGATGCTCAACATCCAGCAAGGCCGGCGCCATTACGCGCTCATGCAAAACCTGCTGGCCCCGCTCGATGCGCGCTATCTGCGCGAAATCGCCCAGTATTTTTCGGACCTGGACATCCCCTACCCACCGCCAGTGGCCCAAAGCCGCGACCCGGCGCTGCTGGCACGCGGCGCCCAACTGGCGCGCCAGGGCGATGCCGCCTTGAACATTCCGCCCTGCATGCAATGCCACGGCCAGGCACTGACCGGGGTGGCGCCTTCGGTCCCCGGCCTCTTGGGCCTGCCGCGCGACTACCTCAACGCCCAATTGGGCAGCTGGCAAACCGGGCTGCGCCAAGCGCAAGCGCCCGACTGCATGGCCGCCATCGCCAAGCGCCTGAGCGACTCGGACGTGCATGCCCTGAGCAATTGGCTGGCCAGCCAGCCTTTGCCCGCCCAGCCTCGGGCGGCTAACCAGCGCGCGCCCTTGCCGCCGGGCGCAAAAGACATCCGCTGCGGGAGCGCGCCATGGTGAGCGGGCGCAGCTTGCGCCGCAGCGCCGCCGCACTGCTAGCCCTGGGCTTGGCAGGCCTGGTGTGGGCGCTGTGGGGCTTTGACGCCTTTTTCGGCGCAGCTAGCCGCGCGGTGCAGGCCACGCAGACTGCAGCGCAGGCTTTGCCTGCCCGCATTGAAGAGGGGCGCTATCTGGCGCGCGTGGGCAACTGCATTTATTGCCACACTGCCCCCGGCGGGGCGCCGCTGGCGGGCGGGCGGGCCATCGAAACGCCGTTTGGCACGGTATACGCCAGCAACCTCACCCCCGACCCGACCTACGGCCTGGGGCGCTGGAGCCGAGACGACTTTTGGCAGGCCCTGCACCTGGGCACGCGCCCAGACGGCAAGCCGCTGGTGCCAGCCTTTCCGTACACCAGCTACACCCACATCAGCCGCAATGACGCCGACGCGCTATGGGACTTTTTACAAAGCCAACCCCCGGTGGCCCAGCCTAACTTGACGCAGGCCCTGCCCTGGCCGCTGGGCCAGCCCTGGGCTTTGGCGGTGTGGCGAGCCTTGTTTTTTCAACCGGCCGCGCCCCAAGCGCTGGCCGAGACCGAGGCATTGGCCCGTGGGCGCTACCTGGTCGAGGGCCTGGGCCATTGCCAGGAATGCCACAGCCCGCGCAATGCTTTGGGCGGCATCACCGGGGGTGCCCGAGGCGATGGTGGCGCTATGCCGGGCATACCTTGGTGGGCGCCCTCGCTGCGCGACGTGCGCCAGGCCGGCGCGACCGACGCTGCGCAAACCGCCACCTTGTTGCAAACCGGGCAGGCCGGCGGCCGTTTTGTGACCGGCCCCATGGCCGAGATCGTGCTCCACGGCACCCAGCACTTACGCAGTGCCGATGCGCAGGCCATGGCGCTGTACTTGCAATCGTTGGTGAAGACATCGGCACCGGGGGCTGCATTGACCCCTTCTAGCCCGCCAGATGCCCCAGGCCGCCAAATATATGGCGACCAATGCGCCGCCTGCCATGGCGAAGCGGGCCAGGGCCGCGCCGGCGCCTACCCGGCCTTGGCGGGCAACCGCGCCGTGCTGATGGAGCCGCCGCACAACGCGATTTTGAGTGTGCTGCACGGCGGCTTTGCGCCTAGCACCTCCGGCCAGCCGCGCCCCTTTGGCATGCCGCCCTTCATGCTCACGCTCAGCGACACCGAAGTGGCCCAGGTGCTCAACTATGTGCGCAATTCCTGGGGCAATGCCGCCACACCCGTCAGCCGCTTGCAAGTGCAGCAGCTGCGCGGCGCACAAGGCCGGCCGTGAACGAGGTCGCCACAGAGCCCGGCATCAGCCTGCTCTACGAAGACGCCGACCTATTGGTGCTGAATAAGCCCGCCGGCCTTTTAAGCGTGCCTGGGCGCAGTCCCGACAAGCAAGACTGCCTGAGCGCCCGCGTACAAACCCGCTTTGCTGACGCGCTGGTGGTGCATCGCCTGGACATGGCCACCTCGGGCCTGTTGCTGATGGCGCGCGGCATCGCCATGCAGCGTGCACTGAGCGCTGCTTTTGCCGAACGCCAAGTGGCTAAATGCTATGTCGCCGACGTGGCCGGTTTGCTCGCGCCTGGCGCGCCATGGCAGCTTATCGACCTGCCCATCGCCCCCGACTGGCCGCGCCGGCCCCTGCGCATCGTGCACCCGCAAGGCCAACCGAGCCAGACGCTTTGGCGCTGCATCAGCCAAGACCTGCAGCGCCAGGCCAGCCGTCTGGAGTTGCAACCACTGACCGGGCGCAACCACCAACTGCGCCTGCACCTGCAGGCTCTGGGCCACCCTATCCTGGGCGACGCTTTGTACGCCCCGGCGCCGGTGCAGGCCATGGCCACGCGGCTGCATTTGCATGCCCGTGATCTGACCCTGGCGCACCCGCGCACCGGCCAAAGCCTGCAATGGCACTGCCCGGCGCCGTTCTAGACCGCGCCAAGGCGCCCAGCGCCTAAAATGGCCGGGTGACCTCCATCCTCAACGCCGACCTGCACTGCCACTCCGTGGTCTCCGACGGCACCCTGACGCCCGAAGCCCTGGCCGAGCGGGCCAAAACCAATGGTGTCGAACTCTGGGCCCTGACCGACCACGATGAAATCGGCGGCCAAGCACGCGCCGCTGCCGCTGCCAAAGCCTGCGGCATGCACTACCTGCATGGTGTCGAGATTTCGGTCACCTTTCTGAACAAAACTGTGCACATCGTCGGCCTGGGCTTTGACCCGGAGAACGCCGCTTTGCGCGAAGGCCTGGAGCACACCCGAGGCGGGCGGCGCGTGCGCGCCCAGGAAATGAGCGACGGTTTAGCCCGCGTGGGCATCCGGGGCGCTTTTGAGGGGGCGCTGCGCTATGTGGGCAACCCGGACCTGATCTCGCGCACCCACTTTGCCCGCCATTTGGTGGAAACCGGCGTGTGCAAAGACACCAATGAGGTTTTTCGCAAGTACCTGACCGAGGGCAAGCCCGGCTACGTCGAGCACCGCTGGGCCACGCTGCAAGACGCCGTGCGGTGGATCACCCAGGCCGATGGCATGGCTATCGTGGCGCATCCGGCGCGCTACAAGTTCACGGCCAACGAGGAGTTTGCGCTGTTTACCGAGTTCAAAGGCCATGGCGGGCGCGGCGTCGAGGTCGTCACGGGCAGCCATTCGGCAGCCGAGTACGTCAGCTACGCCGCTGTGGCACAAGAGTTTGGGCTGGCCGCCTCGCGTGGCAGCGATTTCCACAGCCCCGACGAAAGCCATACCGAACTGGGCACCCTGCCCTACCTGCCTGGCGCGCTCACGCCGGTGTGGGAACTGCTGTCCAGCCGCATCCAGTAGAGCGCGCCATGGCCCAGTTTTTTGAAGTCCACCCGGACAATCCACAAGGCCGCCTGCTCAAGCAAGCCGTGGCGCTGCTCGAAAAAGGCGGCGTGCTGGCCGTGCCCACCGATTCGAGCTACGCGCTGGTCTGCCATGTGGACGACAAAGCCGCTGCCGACCGCCTGCGCCAGTTGCGCGGCGTGGACGACAAACACCATCTGACGCTTTTGTGCCGCGACCTGAGCGAGCTGGCCAACTATGCGCGCGTGGACAACCGCCAGTTTCGGCTCCTCAAGTCGGCCACGCGCGGGCCCTTTACCTTTATTTTGGAAGCCAGCAAAGAGGTGCCGCGCCGCCTGAGCCACCCGGCGCGCAAAACCATCGGCCTGCGCCTGCCCGCCCATGTGTGCCTGCAAGCGCTTTTAGAAATGCATGGCGCCCCGCTGCTGGCCACCACCTTGATACCGCCGGGCGAGACCGAGGCGCTCAATGACGCGGCCGATATCCGCGCGCGTTTTGAGCACCAGGTGGCCGCCGTGATCGACGCGGGCGCCTGCGCCCTGCAGCCCACCACCGTGGTGGACCTGAGCGGCGCCGAGCCCGAGATCATCCGCCAAGGCGCTGGCGACCCGGCCCGCCTGGGCCTGTAGCCGTGCGCCAGCCCGCCTAGAAAGCACGCTGTGGACATTGCCCATCTCATCCAAACCGTCAGCATTTACGCCCTGCCGGTGATTTTTTCGATCACGCTGCACGAGGCGGCGCATGGCTATGCGGCGCTGTACTTCGGCGACACCACGGCCTGGGCGCTGGGCCGCGTCTCGCTCAACCCGATGCGCCATATCGACCCAATAGGCACCATCGTGCTGCCGCTTTTGCTGTACTTCAGCACCTCGGGGGCGTTTTTATTTGGCTATGCCAAGCCGGTGCCGGTCAATTTTGCGCGCCTGCGCCACCCCACGCGCGATATGGTCTGGGTGGCGCTGGCCGGCCCGGCCATCAATTTTGCGCAGGCCCTGGTCTGGGGCGCGGCCTTGTACCTGCTGCAAGCGGGCGAGGTGAGCGAGCCTTTTTTCATCAAAATGTGCCAAGGCGGCGTGCTGACCAATGTGGTGATGTGTGTGTTCAACCTCTTTCCGCTGCCGCCCTTGGATGGCGGGCGCATTTTGGTGGGCCTTCTGCCCTACCGCCAGGCCTACTGGCTGGCGCGGGTGGAACCCTGGGGCTTTTTTATCGTGATGGCTTTGGTGCTGACCAAGATCATCAACACTTTTTGGATGCTGCCGCTCATGGGCCTGAGCTTTGACGCACTGGACGCGCTGCTCAGCCCCTTGCGCCTGTTGCTGCAGTCGGGCGCGGGCGGCGCCTGAAAACCTTTTTTGTTGGACGCTTTCTTCTACCTATGCGCACTGAACGTTACCTCACCGGCATCACCACCTCGGGCACACCCCATTTGGGCAATTACGTGGGCTCCATCCGCCCGGCGGTGCAAGCGAGTTTGCGCGCCGATGTAGAGAGCTATTACTTTTTGGCCGACTACCACGCGCTCATCAAGATTGACGAGCCAGAGCGTATCCAGCGCTCCACGCTGGAGATTGCCGCCAGCTGGCTGGCCGCCGGCCTGGACCCGGAGCGGGTCGTGTTTTACCGCCAGTCCGACGTGCCCGAAATCCCCGAACTGACCTGGTTTTTGACCTGCGTGACCGGCAAAGGCGTGCTCAACCGCGCCCACGCCTACAAAGCCTCGGTGGACAAAAACACCGCCGCCGGCCAGGACCCGGACGCCGACGTGAGCGCCGGCCTGTTTATGTACCCCGTGCTGATGGGCGCCGACATCTTGATGTTCAACGCCCAGCACGTGCCTGTGGGGCGCGACCAGGTGCAGCACATCGAGATGGCGCGCGACATGGCCAACAGCTTTAACCACCGCTACGGCGAGCACTTTGTGCTGCCGCAGGCCGCCATTGAAGAATCGGTGGCGCTCTTGCCCGGTCTGGACGGCCGCAAAATGAGCAAAAGCTACGACAACCACATCCCCATGTTTGCCTCGAGCGCGCAGCTGCAAAAGCTGATTGCCAGCATGAAAACCGACTCGCGCGCGCCAGGCGAGCCCAAGGACACCGAAGGCTCGGCCCTGTTCCAGATTTACCAGGCCTTTGCCAGCGCCGAAGAAACCGCTGCTTTTGCCCGAGAGTTTGCCCAAGGCATCAGCTGGGCCGCCGCCAAAGAAAAACTGCACGCACGCATTGACCGCGAAATCGCCCCCATGCGCGCGCGCTACGAGGCGCTGATGGCCAACCCGCAGCAAGTCGAGGCGCTGCTGCTGCAAGGCGCTGTCAAGGCGCGCGCGCTAGCCACCCCGTTTATGGCGCGCCTGCGCCAGGCCGTGGGGCTGCGCCCCTTGTCAGCCACCATGCTGACCGAAAGCGGCAAAGCGGCCAAAGCCGCCGTGGCCAGCTTCAAGCAATACCGCGAGAACGACGGCAAGTTCTACTTCAAACTGGTGGACGCCAAAGGCCAGTTGCTGCTGCAAAGCACTGGTTTTGACAACCCCAAATCCGCCGCGCAGCTCATGGCCCAGCTCAAGGCCGAAGGCAGCGCCGCCTTGGGCGCGCACGCAGCGCACTTACAAGCGGGCAGCGCCAGCGCGGCCGACATCGACGCCGCCTTAGACAGCCTGCGCGCCGCCTCGGCCTAAAGCGCCGGGCGAGCCGCCACGCTCCATGCAAAGCAAGTATTTTTTGCAGCTGGTGTGCTTGTCGGCTTTGTGGGGGGCGTCCTTCATCCTTACCCGCATCGCGGCGCCGCAGTTAGGGCCCAATCTTTCGCCCTGGCTGCGCATGACCATGGGCACCGCAGTGCTGGCGTTGATCATGCGCCTGCTCAAACACCGCTGGCCGCTGGAACATTGGCGCGAGCTGATGCTGATCGGCTTTTTGGCCGTCGCCGGGCCACACGCCTTGTATTCGCAGGCGGCGCTGAACTTGCCCGGCGGCTACGGCGCGCTTCTGTCGGTCACGGCGGTGTTGTTTGGCGCCTTTGCCTCGGCATTTTTGAAAGAAGAGGCGCTCACGCGCGGCAAGCTGGCCGGCTGTTTTTTGGGCCTGCTGGGCGCCGCTTTGGTGGTACGCCTGGGGCCAGTGCACCCCAGCACGACGCTGATGCTCTCGGCCCTTGTGTGCGTGGCTGCAGCAGCGCTTTCGGGTATTGCAACGCCGTTTTTAAAGCGCGCCACCTCGCGCATGGAGCCGCTGGCGATCACCGCTGGCATGCACGCCGCCGCCGTGGTACTGCTGCTGCCCGGCGCAATCTACGACTTGCCGAACGCCCATTTCACACCTAGCGCGCTGGGAGCGGTGGCCGTACTGGGCATCGCGACGTCCGGGCTGGCGTACTGGATGTTTATGCGCATCATGCAGCACGTGCCACCTATGGCCTCGATGACGGCCAATTTTCTGAGCACCGGCTTTGGCGTGTTGTGGTCGGTGCTGCTGCTGGGCGAAGCCACCAGCCTGGCGATGGCAGTGGGTGGCGGCCTGATTGTGCTGGCTTGCCTGCTGGTGTCCAACGTCAACCCGCTGGCTATGCTGCGCCGCTAGGCACGCACCGCCGCTTCGATGTCGGCGATCTCGATCTTCTTTTGCTTCATCATCGCGGCGAACGCCTTGGCAGAGACACTCCGGTCGGCATGCAAGGTCAGCTCGGTCAAGCGCCTGGGGAAAACCTGCCATGACACCCCATAGCGATCTTTGAGCCAGCCGCAGTGACTTTCCTCGCCACCATTCGTGGTGAGCGCTGTCCAAAGCCTGTCGGTCTCGGCCTGATCGTCCGTCTCGACCAAAATCGACAAGGCCTATGTCTTGACTTTAATAACGAGCATCGTTATTATTTGCGCATGATTCAAAGTTTTCAATGCAGCGATACGGCGGCACTGTTTGCGGGCAAGCGCATTGCGCGGTTTGCCAATTTTGAAGCCGTGGCGTTGCGCAAGTTGCAGCAGTTGAATGCAGCGACTGCGCTGGAGTTCTTGCGCGTGCCGCCGGGCAACATGCTGGAGGCCTTGAAAGGCAAGCGCCGGGGCCAACACAGCATCCGCATCAACAGCCAGTGGCGTGTGTGCTTTGTTTGGCTGGACGGCGGCCACGCCAGCCGCGTTGAGATTGTCGATTACCACTGAAGGAGTGACCCTATGCCCCGCGAAGTTCCCCTCATTCACCCCGGCACAATCTTGCTGGAAGACTGGCTCAAACCCATGGCGATCAGCCAGTACGCGCTGGCCAAAGCCATTGACGTGCCACCCCGGCGCATCAATGAAATTGTCAAAGGCTTACGCGGCATCACCGTGGACACGGCCTTGCGCCTGAGCGTGTTCTTTGGCACCGATGCGCAAAGCTGGGTCAATTTACAAACTCACTACGACACGGAAAATGCCCGCGTTGCCATGGCCGCCGTATTGGGCCGCATATTGCCACGTGAACTGGCAGAAGCTGACGATACCGCTCATGCGTAGGTAGCCATGCTCGAACACGCTGACTTCACCATAGGCCGGGAATTTTGGACAGAAACCGGGTGCTGGCGCTGCACCGACATTGGCACGCGCACTATTTGCGCGATCAAGCTGGAGGGCGATCCGCGCAACTGGAATGGCCCGCCGTACGCGGTGGTTGAGCACGTATTCCACGAAAACGACTTCGGGGCGCTCTACGCCAGCAGGGATAGCGTGCCGGCTTGATGCCCGCTCAAGAATGAACGGGCGAAGCCGAGAGCTTCACGCCGAGCGCATGGAGTAGCTTCAGCATGGTGTCGTACCGAGGCTTGGCGCCTGGGGTAAGCGCCTTGTAAAGACTCTCACGACCAAGCCCAGCATCCTTGGCCAGGTGCGCCATGCCTCGGGCACGCGCATCATCACGCACCGCGCTTAGAAATACATCAGGATTCGGGTCTTCCAATGCAGCAGTGATGTAGTTCGCAATGGTTTCCTCATCGTCTAGGTAGTCGGCGGCGTCGAACGGGGGAAATTTAGCCATGGTTCACTCCTTATCTAAAGACCGTGCCATCTCAATGGCGCGCTTGATATCGCGCTTCTGCGAAGACTTGTCACCGCCGACGAGAAGCAAATAGACCACCTCTGCACGCCGCGAGAAATACACGCGATAGCCAGGGCCAATGTGTACGCGCATTTTCGAGACTGGAGTTGGAATGACTTGTTATGCCGCAATTTAGCCACCAACCGGCGAGCAAATTTCAACCAAAGTTCCGTCTGGACATCGGACGTAGGAGACGACTTGCCCCCATGGCTTTGTCTCCGGTCCTTTCAACTCGGCTGCACCGGCTGCCAGTGCTTTAGTGTGCGCCTCGACGACAGACGGCGTAACCAACGCTATCTCAATGCCAAGAGGTTTGCTGGATTCACTTGATGCGACAAAGCCTGAAGGAAAATTCATATTCCCAAGCTCGTGCGACGCAAAGGCGAGAGTTGTTTCTCCCGTTTCAAGTTCGCCATAGTCGCCCGACTCATGCAAAAAACGGCGTGATAAGCCGAATGCGCTTTCAAAGAACGACAATGATTCAGCGACGTTGGGAACGTAGATTATTGTGTAGCCTAGTTTCATGAGTCTTCCTGTTTGGAGGCCTGCAAAGCAAGCGGCAAGTATTGAGCCAACTTTTTGCCCTTGATCTGAGCGACAGACATCAACTTGACGTGCCGACGCCCCTTTCCCGACCCTTCAAGAAACCCGAAAGTGTCAGTGATCTTTGCGCCGTTCCCGAATTCGACGGTTACGTGCGTTTTGTAAGCGAAGACCCCACCAAATTGAACTCCCGAACTAAATAGGATGCCGCCGTACTTAACCTCTTCCGAAGTTGTTTCAAAAGTCTTCTGTACCAAGGCTCGAACGTCCTCGACGATCTCATAGTTTTGTTCGCTCACATGGCGGATGTCTTCAAGCAGCGCCTGAACAGATTGATTTTTCATGTTGTGTCGAGTCCCTAATCGGCTGCTTGCTTTGCGGCATAACGAGGTTGTAAAAAAACCCGATTTCCAACCGACAGAAGTCCGGCCTTGCGATCTCTCAGATTTTTCACCAGGAATTTCTGCTTCATAAACGAAGTGTGCCGCATTTCTTGACCTGATCGGCATATTGGACCTCTAAAACGGTCTTTGACCTTGCACTTTCCCTACTGCGCATATCCGTTCTTTGCCAGCTTCTCAATGTTGTGCACCATGCAGTACAGATTCCACTGCGTGTTGACCTTGGCACGGCCTCGGTGGTTCAAGCGAGTCAGGCGCTTGTTGTGCCGGATGTTGGCAAACACCGGCTCCACCGTGCCAATGCGCTGGCTGTAAAGCTGTCTGCCGCGTGGTGAGTCAATAGCCTGGCGCATGCGCTCGCTTGGGTGGGCCAGATCTTTGGGCTTGGGCTCGAATCGGCTCACTTGGCGGCCCCGGCCATCATTGGGTTTTAGCGGCCCCCTTAGACACTGAGCGCTGAGCTTGCACGCCTTGCAGTCCACTGCTTTGGCTGTGTAGGTCTGGTACTGCAAGCCCCTGGCCGTGGTGTAGATGCTGCCTGGGCTGGTCATCCCTTTGCCTGCCGGGCAAGGGGCCTGTTGTCGTCGTTGAAGCGAAAGTCTTTGGGTCTGAAATGCTTGACTTCCTTGGGCTGGTCTGTGGCGGTCTTCTCAGACAGCGGGCCGGGTTTGTCTTTGTATTTGGATTGCTCTGCAAAGCGCTCGTCGCGTTGACGCATCTGGTTGTCAGCAATCAGCGCGGGGATGTTGTGGTCTTTGAGATGTTGGACATTGGCATCGCTGTGGTAACCCGCATCCGCAGTCACCAGGGTGTGCCCTGACCGGTAGGGCTTGCTTTGTTCAATCATGGGCACAAGCATGGCTTGCTCAGAGCCTGA
>CAMATX010000044.1 GCA_945861345.1 Comamonas sp. lk | reverse complement strand
CTACGCGGCTTTTGCGGGCCATATCAGCGGTTATTGCGTTGCATAAACATCAGTTTTTCGAACAAGGTGACGTCCTGCTCGTTTTTCAGCAGCGCGCCCACCAGCGGCGGGACGGCCATCTTGTCGTCCTTGGACTGCAACGCCGATAGCGGAATGTCCTCAGCCAATAGCAGCTTGAGCCAGTCCAGCAGCTCGCTGGTGGAGGGCTTTTTCTTGAGGCCCGGCAAGTTGCGCACTTCGTAAAAAGTTTTCATGGCCGCACTGAGCAGCTCTTTTTTGAGGCCGGGGAAGTGCACATCCACAATGCTTTGCATGGTCGCTGGGTCCGGGAATTTGATGTAGTGGAAAAAGCAGCGGCGCAAAAATGCGTCGGGCAGCTCTTTTTCGTTGTTGGAGGTAATGAACACCAGCGGGCGGTGTTTGGCGCGAATCAGCTCGCGCGTCTCGTAGCAGTAAAACTCCATCCGGTCGATTTCGCGCAGCAGGTCGTTGGGGAACTCAATATCCGCTTTGTCGATCTCGTCAATCAGCAGTGCCACCGGTGTTTCCGAGGTAAAGGCCTGCCACAGCACGCCTTTGATGATGTAGTTGTGGATGTTCTTGACCCGCTCGCCACCGTCAATGTCCGACAGCTGCGAGTCGCGCAAGCGGCTCACGGCGTCGTATTCATACAGGCCTTGCTGCGCTTTGGTGGTCGATTTAATGTGCCATTGCAAGAGCGGCAGATTCAGCGCGGTAGCTACCTCCTCGGCCAGCATAGTTTTGCCGGTGCCGGGCTCGCCTTTGACCAGCAGGGGACGCTGCAAAGTGGACGCCGCATTGACGGAAAGCATCAGATCTTGGGTGGCGATGTAGTTTTGGGATCCGGTAAATTTCATGGTCTCATTCATTTCAAATGCGCCGTGCAAGGCCGCTGGGCCCAATTGACGCTCTGCCTGAAGCTACAGGGCGCCAAGCGCGATGGCCGGGGTACGGGAGGAGGGTCGATATAATTCGCGAATTGATTTATACCAATTTCCACCCGATTGTCCGCGCAAAATGAACCAATTGCTTCGCTCCTTCCTTGCTCTTGTTGTCGCTTCTGTGACCATTGCCCCCGCTTTTGCCCAGGACATCAAAGGAGATGCGAAGGCCGGCGAGAAGAAAAATGCAACGTGCCTAGGCTGCCACGCGATCATTGGCTACCAAGCCAGCTTCCCCGAGGTGTACAAGGTGCCAAAAATTGCCGGCCAAGGCGAAAAGTACATTGTTTCTTCCCTCAACGCCTACAAAAAGGGCGAGCGCAAGCACCCCTCCATGCGCGGCATTGCCGGCTCCATGTCGGACCAAGACATGGCTGACGTTGCCGCCTACTTCAGCGCATTGGGTGTGGACGCCAACGCCAAGCCCCTGGAAAAAGTCAGTGGCGGTAGCGCCAAAGGCCAAGAGCTGGTGACCAAAGGCGCCTGCGCCTCCTGCCACGGTGAGAGTCTGAGCAAGCCCATCGACCCCAGCTACCCCCTGATTGCCGGTCAGTACAGCGACTATTTGTTTGTCGCCCTGAAGTCCTACAAAGCCGAGGCCAACCCGCAGGTCGGCCGTGGCAACGCCATCATGGGCGGCGTAGCCAAGCAGTTTTCTAACGCTGAGCTCAAAGAAATAGCCAATTACGTGGCGAGTATGCCCGGCGTTCTCAAGACCGTTCCGCAAAACCGCTTTCGTTAATTGGGTCGCTAAGGCGTAAAAAAACCGCCCGAGGGCGGTTTTTTTATGCCTGCCGCGAATCAGTCGCGCGTGGCGTGGCGCTGCACGCAGGCGATGTAGGCGTTGCCGTCCGGCGGGCGCCCGGCGCGCTGGCTCTCCCAAAGCATGCGCCCCAGGCACTCCATGGCCGCGTGGTGCGCGGTGTGCAAGGACTGGTTTTTGTGCGCCAACAGTTCAATAGCCTGGCGGATGCCGCGCGGCTGGTCGATGCTGCTTTGCTCGCTGATGGACAAATGCATGGACAAATGCAAAAACGGATTAGTCTGGCCGGTGTCACTGGGGTAAATCCTGCCGATGGCGGCCGCCTCGTCCTGCAAATCGCCGTGGTACTCGGGGTGCTCGGCGATCCACTGGCCGGCCAGGGTTTCCATGGCGTCCATGGGCTGGCCATCGCGGGATTTGGCGTACACCGAGCAGAAAAAACGGCGTACATCCTCTTGGGACGGGTTGAACATCGGGCAAGGTTACCATGGCCTTTTTCGTCGCTGTGGCCGCTCTGGCCTGCACCATGAACGCTTCGTTGCCCCTGATCACCGACCCTTTTTTCTACTTGGTGGCCGTGCCCGCCGTGCTGCTTTTGGGGGTGAGCAAGAGCGGATTTGGTGCCGGTTTTGGTTCCTTGGCGGTGCCCATGATGGCCATGGCCGTCAGTGTGGGCGAGGCGGCCGCGATCTTGATGCCCCTGCTGTTCGTGATGGACGTGCTGGGCATGGCGGCGTTTCGCAAGGATTTTGACCCGGTGCTGCTGCGCCGTATTCTGCCGTTTGGGATTGCTGGTATCGGGCTGGGGGCGCTGATGTTTCGGCTGGTGCCGGCCCCGGTGGTTTCGGCCACCGTGGGCGCGCTCACCTTGCTGTTTCTGGCCCAGAGGCTGCGGCCCGCCAAAGCCACCGACGCGCCGCCGCCCCATTGGCTGGGGCGCATTTTGGCCATGGCCTCAGGCTTTACCAGCTTTGTGGCGCACGCGGGCGGGCCGCCGATCAACGCCTATTTCATCGGTTTAAAGCTCGCACCGCTGCGGTTTACCGCGACCATGTCGTTTTTCTTTTTTGCGCTGAACCTGTGCAAGTGGCTACCCTATGGCTACTTGGGCTTGCTGGACTTGCGCAATATGTCTACTGCCCTGGTGCTGCTACCGCTAGCTCCGGTCGGCGTGTGGCTGGGCGTGCGCCTGGCCCGGCGCGTGAGCCCGCAGCTGTTTTACCGCCTGGTCTATGTGGGTATGCTGCTGACCGGGCTCAAACTGCTTTGGGATGGCTTGGCCTGAAATTTTCTGGCCGGCGCAGGCCGGGGCGCCTCGGCGCAATCCGATAATGGGTCTTCCAAAGCTCCCTCCTATCTTTCAGTCAGAGGAAACCGCATATGACACGCTTTGCCATAGCCAACCCCAAAGGCGGGGTCGGGAAATCCACCTTGTCCACCCATGTGGCCGCCTATTTCGCCAACCAGGGCCACAGCGTGATGCTGGGCGACGCCGATGTGCAGCAGTCCTCGCGCCTGTGGCTGTCGCTGCGCCCGCCCGGCGCTGCGGTCATCGCCCACTGGGAGGTCGACCCGCAGGAATTTAGCAAGCCGCCCAAAGGCGCCGACCATTACGTGCTGGACACCCCAGCGGGCCTGTCTGGGCGTCAGCTCAAAGAGGTGATGAAGTGGGCAGACAAAATTTTGGTGCCTCTGCAAGCCAGTATTTTTGATATTTACGCCACCCGCAGCTTTTTGGACGAGCTGGCCCAAAGCCGCCACGCCGAGAGTGTCCAAGTAGGCATCGTCGGCATGCGCGTGGACGAGCGCACGTTGGCCGCCGACCAACTGAGCGCCTTTGTCCAGTCTTTGGATTTGCCCACGGTCGGCATCTTGCGCGACACCCAAAACTACGTCCAGGTGGCCGCCAATGGCCTGACGGTGTTCGATGTGCACACCGCGCGCATGGAGCGCGACCTGGAGCAGTGGAAATCCATCGCCAAATGGCTTAAGGCCTGAGCACTAACCCCCACTTCCCACGAGACAACTTGATGAAAAACTTTGAAACTTTGCAAGATCTAGCCGCCTTGGTCGGTCAGGCCGTGTCCACCAGCGACTGGGTGCTCGTCACGCAAGAGCACATCAACCAATTTGCCCAGGCCACGGGCGACCACCAGTGGATCCATGTGGACGTCGAGCGCGCCAAGGCCGGGCCGTTTGGCGCGCCGATTGCGCATGGGTTTTTGACTTTGTCGCTTATCCCCACGTTTTTTGCCTCGGCCGTGCATATTGCCCAAGTGCGCATGGGCGTTAATTACGGGCTCAACCGGGTGCGTTTCATGGGCCCGGTGCCCGTCAATAGCCGCCTGCGCGCCAGCATCAAGCTACTCAAAGCCGAGCCGATCGACAACGGGGGCATGCAGTTCACCTGGGAGGTCACCACCGAGCGCGAGGGCATGGCCAAGCCGGTGTGTATTGCCGAGTCGATCTCGCGCCTGTACCCCTAAGTCTGCACAAACCCGAGCTGGCGCCAGGCCTCAAACACCGTTACCGCCACGGCATTGGACAGGTTGAGGCTGCGCTGGCCGTCGCGCATGGGAAGCTTCAGGGATTGCGCTGGCGCAAACTGCGCTCGAATGGCCGGCGGCAGGCCCTGGGTTTCCGAGCCAAAAACCAGGCAATCGCCCGGCCTAAAGCGAACCGCATAGGGACTTTGCGTGCCGCGCGTAGTCAGTGCAAACATGCGTTCGGGCGTCACCGGTACGCTTGACAAAAAGTCGGCCCACTGGGCGTGCAGTTGCACGCTGGCGTACTCGTGGTAGTCCAGGCCAGCACGGCGCATGTGTTTATCGTCCATGGAAAAACCCAGCGGTGCGATCAGGTGCAAAGTGCAGCCGGTGTTGGCCGCCAGGCGGATGACATTGCCGGTGTTGGGCGGAATTTCGGGGTGGACCAGAACGATGTGCAGCATCCCCTGATTGTCGCGTGGCATCGGGCCAGCAGGCCTAGCCCCCTTCCTCGGCCCGGGCAAATACCAGCGCGGTGATGTGGCGCACCCCGGCCTGGCGCAGGGGCGCTGCCGCAGCGCGCAGCGAGGCGCCGCTGGTCATGACATCGTCTACCAACACCACGTTTTTGTCCTGCAACTGGGGCTGGCACAGTGGATCGATAGCAAAAGCCTGCGCCACATTGGACAGGCGCTCGCGCCGGGGCAGGCCGCTTTGGGCCGGCGTATCGCGCAGGCGTAGCAGCCAGTGCGCCTGCGCTTTGTGCGGCGCCAAGGCCTTGGCCAGCAACCAAGCCTGGTTGTAGCCGCGACCTTGCATGCGCTCTCGTGACAGGGGCATGGGCAGCACGCAATCGGCCGCATCAATGGCAGGCTCCACCCATGGCGCGCTGCGCATGAGCAAGGCCAAACTGCGCGCCCAGGCCGGGTTTTTGTGGAATTTGAAGTCCTTCACCACGTTCGCCCACGGGTAGCCGTAGCTCACGGCTGCCAGCGCCGCATCCCAAGGCCCAGGACTTTGGCGACAGGCATGGCACACCCCGCCGCCCGGCGCAGACAAAGCGCAGCGCGGGCAGCGCGGCAGGGGTTGGGCAAACAAGGCGACGCAGGCCTCGCACACCGGCGCGCTGGGCCAGGCGTGGCAGACCGCACATTGACTCGGCAGGCGCTGCACCAGCGCGCGCAGCAGGGGCGCAAACATGCTGCCAATATACTTGCCCGCCGCGTTTGGCTCGAGGCTTTTCTGCTCTCGCGCCACGCTTTTCCCCTCTATGAACACCCAACGCCCGCCCACCATCGACCCTCTGGCTGCCGACCGATGGGCCGCCCTGGCCGCCAAAGACGCGGCGCTAGGCAATGCCCCGGCCTCGCCTTGGCTGCACGAGGAGGTGGCTCGGCGCATGGAGGAGCGCTTGCAATGGATTGTTAAAACGCCGCGCCATTGGCTGCACTGGCAGGCGCTGCGCGGCGGTTTGCAGGGCCACCAGTTGCTGCGCAAGCGCTACCCGCAAGCGCTGTGCTACCTGCTCCAAGACCCGCCTGCCACTGAACCGGCGCTGCGCCAGGCGCTTGCGCAGCCCTGGTGGTCGCCCGCCCGCTGGAAGAACCCGCCGCGTCTGTACGCCCCGCCCGAGCCGGTCGATTTGGTCTGGGCCAATATGGCCTTGCACATGGCGGCCGATCCGCAGGCTTTGATCAATCGTTGGTATGAATTGCTACAAACTGATGGATTTTTGATGTTTTCTTGCTTGGGGCCAGATACTTTGGCGGAAATTCGCGCCCTGTACACCCGAGAGGGCTGGGGCGCGCCGGCCCACGAGTTCACCGATATGCACGACTGGGGCGACATGCTGGTGCAGGCCGGCTTTGCCGAGCCGGTCATGGACATGGAGCGCATAACGCTCAACTTTTCCTCCCCAGAGACACTGTTGGCTGAGCTGCGTACGCTGGGCCGCAATTTGCACCCCCAGCGATTTGCCGGCTTGCGGGGACGCGCCTGGCGCTGCGCGTTGGGCGAGACGCTGGCCCGTACCCAGGCCGACCCGAGCAGCCCAGGGCGCCTGCGTTTGCGCTTTGAAATCATTTACGGCCATGCCTTTAAACCGCCCCCGCGCATCGCGCTACAGGCGCAGACCACTATTTCGCTAGACCAGATGCGAGGCAGCTTGCGTCAGCGCAGCCCGCCCTGAGCGCCCGCTAAGTGGTGCAAGGCACTACGCTGCGGAGGGCTTGCACGCAGGCCCGCTGGGGTTGATCGGCTACAATCAGCCGCTTTAATTGTTCTGATTTCTACCCCCGTACAGGCCCGAAATGGGGCGCCGTGCGAAGCATCTTAAGTCGCGTGAATCCCAATCAACTCAACCCCTCAGGCGTTCAAGAGCCCCGTTTGGAGTGGGTCTTGCGCCGCACGAGCCCGGTCACGCCGGCGCAAATGCTGGTCTTGTTTGGGTGCTTGAGCCTGGTTTCGCTTTGTGTAGGCTTGTTTTTTTGGCTGCAGGGTGCGCTATTGGTGTTGCCGTTTGCGGTTTTGGAGACCCTGGTGGTTGGCCTGTGTTTCCTGGTATTTGCCAAACATGTGTTGGACCAAGAGCGCATAGTGGTTGACGGAATGCAGGTCGTGATCGAGCACGAACAGGGTGGAATTCGCGAGCGTGCGCAGTTCCATCGGGAATGGGTCAGGATTGAACCCCTGGGTGGCGAGCGCTCCTTGATTGCAGTATCTGGTCAGGGGCAGACAATTCAGGTGGGCCGCTATGTGCGCCCGGAAGCTCGCGAGGCACTGGCCCGGGCATTGCGCAAAGCGGTGCAACGGGCCTGAAAAGGTTGATTGCGGCGTTACAAGTTATTTTGCAAACTTTGAGGCATAAAAAGTGAAAACGATGAAGAGCATTTGGAACAAATTGGCTTCACTGTTGGCGACAGCAGGTTTGTGGCTGGGTGTCGGCGCTTTGAGCTGGGCGCAAACGGTCCGCGACCTTCCTGGCGGTCCGTCGGTGCTGCAGCTGAACCTCCCGCCCGCCGTTACCGCTATCGCGCGCGAGCAGCAATGGCTGCATTGGTACATGCTGATCATTTGCGTAGTGATTTTTGTGGCCGTTTTCGCAGTGATGTTTTATTCCATTTGGAAACATCGTAAATCCAAAGGACACCAGCCCGCCAGCTTCCACGATTCGGTCACTGTGGAGATTATCTGGACGGTGATTCCCTTCATCATCGTGATTTTGATGGCGCTGCCTGCCACCAAAGTCGTCGTCGCGATGAAGGACACCAGCAACGCCGACCTGACGATTAAAGCCACGGGCATGCAGTGGAAATGGGGCTATGACTACCTCAAAGGTGAAGGCGAAGGCATTGGCTTTCTCTCGACCTTGGATGCCGACCAGCGCGAAATGTCCAATAACGGCGGCCCCCAAAAGGGCCAGGCCGTGGATGATTACCTGTTCAAAGTCGACAACCCGCTGGTGGTGCCTGTGGACAAAAAAGTCCGCATCATTACGACCGCCAATGATGTGATTCACGCTTTCGCCGTGCCCGCTTTCGGAATCAAGCAAGACGCGATACCTGGTTTTGTGCGCGATACCTGGTTCCGCGCCGAAAAAGTGGGCGACTACCACGGCCAGTGCCAGGAGCTTTGCGGCAAAGAGCATGCGTACATGCCTATCCACGTGAAAGTGCTCTCTGCCGAGGATTACAGCCAGTGGGTCCAAGCGCAGAAGAAGAAAATGGCAGCACTGGCCGATGACCCTTCCAAAGTGTGGACTTTGGCTGACATTACCCAGCGTGGCGAAAAGGTTTATGCCCAAAATTGCGTGGCCTGTCACCAGGCCAACGGCAAAGGCAATGGCGCAATCAAGCCCTTGGACGGCGCTGCGGTGGTGCTCGATGCCGACAAGACCAAGCAAATCAAGGTCTTGCTCAATGGTCAAAATAACGGTGCGATGCCTGCTTGGAAAGCGCTGAGCGATACCGATATCGCAGCCGTGATCAGCTACACGAAAAACCACTGGTCCAATAAGACAGAGCAATTGGTGCAACCGGCTGATGTGGCTGCCCTGCGCAAATAAGCGCGGCTCCGATAGATCAAATATTGAAGTATTGAGAAGGAAGTACGTATGAGCGCAGTTTTAGACCACCATGATCACGCCCATGACGATCACCACGCGCACGCGCCCACGGGTTGGCGTCGTTGGGTCTACGCGACCAACCACAAGGACATTGGCACCTTGTATTTGTTGTTCAGCTTCACGATGTTCATCATCGGAGGCATTTTGGCGCTCCTGATCCGCGCTGAGTTGTTCCAGCCCGGCCTGCAGGTGGTTAATCCCGAGTTGTTCAATTCACTGACCACCATGCACGGTCTGATCATGGTTTTTGGCGCCATCATGCCCGGCTTTGTCGGTTTTGCTAACTGGATGATTCCGCTGCAAATCGGGGCGGCTGACATGGCTTTTGCTCGGATGAATAACTTCAGTTTCTGGCTGCTGATTCCTGCCGGCGCAATGCTGGCGGGTTCCTTTTTCATGCCCGGCGGCGCGCCTGCCGCCGGATGGACGCTGTATGCGCCGCTGACCCTGCAGCAAGGCCCCAGCATGGACGCAGGTATTTTCGCGATGCATATTTTGGGCGCCTCCTCGATCATGGGCTCGATCAACATCATCGTGACCATTCTCAATATGCGCGCGCCGGGCATGACGCTCATGAAAATGCCGATGTTTGCCTGGACCTGGCTCATCACCGCCTATTTGCTGATCGCCGTGATGCCGGTGTTGGCAGGCGCTATCACCATGACGCTAACCGATCGCCACTTTGGCACTAGCTTCTTTAACCCCGCTGGTGGCGGTGATCCGGTGCTGTACCAGCATATTTTCTGGTTCTTTGGGCACCCCGAGGTCTACATCATGATCTTGCCGGCTTTTGGCATCATTAGCCAAATCGTACCGGCGTTTGCACGTAAGCGCCTATTTGGCTACACCTCGATGGTGTACGCAACCTCGTCGATCGCGATTTTGTCTTTCATCGTGTGGGCGCACCACATGTTCACCACCGGCATGCCGGTCACTGGTCAGCTGTTCTTCATGTACGCCACCATGCTGATTGCGGTTCCGACCGCGGTAAAGGTGTTCAATTGGATTGCGACCATGTGGCAAGGCTCGATGACATTTGAGACACCGATGCTATTTGCGGTCGGCTTTATCTTTGTGTTCACCATGGGCGGATTTACCGGTCTGATACTGGCGATGGCGCCTATCGACATCCAATTGCAAGACACCTACTACGTCGTGGCCCACTTCCACTATGTGCTGGTGGCCGGCTCCTTGTACGCTATGTTTGCCGGTTACTACTACTGGTCGCCCAAGTGGACGGGCGTGATGTACAACGAAACGCGCGGCAAGATCCACTTCTGGTGGTCGCTGATTGCGTTTAACGTGACCTTCTTCCCCATGCATTTCTTGGGACTGGCGGGTATGCCGCGTCGCTATGCCGACTACCCCATGCAGTTTGCGGACTTCAATGCCGTGGCCAGCGTCGGTGGTTTCGCCTTTGGTTTGGCCCAGGTATATTTCTTCTTCTTCATCGTCTTGCCCACTATGTTGGGCCATGGAGAAAAAGCCTCCCAGCGGCCATGGGAAGCAGCAGAAGGCTTGGAGTGGGAAGTTCCCTCGCCAGCGCCTTTCCATACCTTTGAGACACCGCCCAAGTTGAATGCGGCGGCCAACAAAGTGGTTGCCTAAGCTCTTATGACACCCGAACAAAAGAAGTCCAACCTGCGCCTGGGCCTGAGTCTGGCGTCAGTGGCGGTGGTGTTTTTCGTGGGTTTTATGATCAAAATGGTCTTGCTCGGTCACTGAGGTTGCGATGAACCAGAGTCGCCCCAACGCGCAGATGTTTGGCAAATTGGTTTTTGTTGCCGTTGCCATGTTTGCGTTTGGCTATGCTTTGGTGCCTATGTACAAGATGATTTGTGAGATGACGGGTGTCAATATTCTGGCCCTTGGTGAGCAGGCGGTTCCTGGCGAGCGCGCCACCCTGGCGTCGAACACCCAGGTCGATTTGTCGCGCACGGTGACTGTGGAGTTTGACGCCAATACTGCGGGTCCATGGCATTTCAAGCCCGAACATCGCTCGGTAGAAGTACACCCAGGTGAGCTCACCACGGTGATGTACGAGTTTCAAAACACCCAAAATCGCCGTATGTCTGCCCAGGCTTTCCCTAGCTATGCGCCCCAGCAAGCGTCTGCACATTTCAACAAGTTGGAATGTTTTTGTTTTAGCCAATACACCTTAGGCCCGGGCGAGAAAAAGTCCTGGCCGGTAGTGTTTGTGATCGACTCCAAGTTGTCCAAGGACGTCAAAACGATCACTTTGTCCTACACTTTTTTTGAAGTCGGCGGTCAAACCCCGCCTGCGCCCGTGGCGACCAACGCCCTGCCCAAGGTGGGTACATGAGCGCTGCACCAGAGCAAGCTGTGCCGGCGCCACGCCCGTCATTGGCAGCCAGTCTCAAAGCAGTGGCGTGGTCGTTTATAGGAATTCGTAGCCGCGCTGGCGTTCAGGAAGACGCGGCAAAAGTTAATCCACTGCACGTGCTGTTGGCAGGTGTTTTGGGCGTTGTGGTACTGGTGGCCAGTCTTATGGGATTGGCCGCCTGGGTTGTAGGCAAGTGAGCGCGCAGCTTTGCGCGGCCATCTTGGACTGGTATTTGGAAAACTGGAGCTGAAATGAGTAGCACTGCACACGGCACAAAACCGTATTATTTTGTTCCCCACGCTTCGCGTCACCCGGCGATGGCCTCTTTGGCCTTGTTCTTTGTGATTTTGGGCGCGGGGCAATGGATTAACGGCATCCAATGGGGCATGTATTCCCTGGCATTTGGAATGCTGTTTTTGTTTTACGTCCTGTTCCAGTGGTTCGGCGATGCCATCAGTGAGAGTGAAAGCGGGCAATACAGCCGCAAGATCGACCTGTCTTTCCGCTGGAGCATGAGCTGGTTCATTTTTTCAGAAGTCATGTTCTTTGGTGCATTTTTCAGCGCCCTGTGGTGGGCGCGTTCACACTCGGTGCCAGCACTAGGTAGCTTGGACAATGCGCTGCTGTGGCCTGACTTCAAGGCCGTCTGGCCCACGTTGGCGGCCGGTGCGACGGCGTCGCCCGCAGGCATCATTGAGCCCTTTACCACCATGGGCCCATTTTGGTTGCCCACTATCAACACGGCGCTGTTGTTGAGTTCGGGACTGACACTGACGATTGCCCACCATGCTTTGGTGGACAACAACCGCAGCAAAACCATCAACTTTATGTGGCTGACGGTGCTTCTGGGCATTGCCTTTTTGATCGTTCAGGGCTATGAGTACTACCATGCCTACACCGACTACAACCTCAAGCTGACCTCTGGCATTTACGGCTCGACCTTCTTTATGCTGACAGGCTTTCATGGATTTCACGTTTTTGTTGGCATGCTGATGCTTTTGTTCATCACTTTGCGTTTGCAAAAAGGGCATTTCAAACCCGATAGCCACTTTGGCTTTGAGGGCGCTGCCTGGTACTGGCATTTCGTGGACGTGGTATGGCTCGGTCTGTATTTCCTGGTGTACTGGATGTAATGGCCGAGCGCGCATAGAAAAAAGGCACCGAAGGGTGCCTTTTTTCTATGCCTTAAGTCCCGGTTTTGCGCCTCAAGCGCCCGGGGGAATGCCGGTTGGCTGAATCCAGCCCGCTTTCCATGACAATAGGAGGCAGGCGAATAAAAAGATGGATATTCCAACCCGCGCACCCAGCGCCCGCGCCATCCGCCGCGATGGAGTAGGGCCGCCTTCGCCGCCACGGAGCATGAAAAACAGGGCCGCTGCCAAGCAGGCCAAAATGAACAGAAAACCAAGACTTACCAAATAGCTCATGCCAAGGATTATCTCGTGAATACTGGCCGAAAACGCCTACTCAGCACTTTGGCGGCCCTATTTTTTGCGGCCTTGGGCTTGGTATTGGGCAATTGGCAGCTCAATCGGGCTGCCCAGAAAGAAGCCTTGCAAACTGCCATACGGGTGCAATCAGACAAAGCCCCCATTGGAAATGCACAAGTGCGTGCATGGGTTGCCGCCGGAAACATGCAGACAGTCGATGTGCTCTACCACCCAGTCCATTTGCGTGGACGCTGGTTGCCTGAGCACACGGTTTACCTGGATAACCGGCAAATGCAGGCCCAGGTGGGATTCTTTGTGTTGACTCCTTTGCGTTTACAGCCTGAAGGCCTGGTCATCATGGTCCAGCGCGGCTGGGTGGGGCGCAACTTTACGCAGCGCGAGGAGCTGCCTGTCATCGAAACGCCTGTGGGCGAGGTCGACATTGACGGTGACATTGCCCTTGCGCCCTCCAAGCTCTATGAGCCTGGCCAGGCGGGCTTTGGGGTCATACGGCAAAATCTGGATTTGGATCAGTACCGCGCGCAAACCGGTCTGCCGCTACAGGCGTTCACTGTGCGCCAATCGGGGGCGCCGTCCCAGGGTTTGCGCAGGCAGTGGTCGCAGATCAACTTCGGGATAGAGAAGCACTACGGCTATGCGTTCCAGTGGTTCGCACTGTCGGCACTGATCGTTGCGCTGTACGTGTGGTTTGAATTTTTTCGCCGGCCTTCGGCGCCCTCCCAGGACAATGCATCCCATGGCACCTAGTGACCCTTCTAAAGACCATGTGCTCGGGCTGACCGTGCACAGCATGCCTGCGCCGCAAGATCTAGACTCGTCGGTCACCCGCAGCGGACGCTGGAAAATGCTGCTGGTCTTGCTCATGTGTGCCGCGCCAGTGGTGGCTTCCTACGTCACTTACTACTTTGTGCGCCCTCAGGCCCGTCAAAACTTTGGCACGCTGATCGAACCGCAGCGGCCCTTGCCAGACATGCCTGTGCGTGACCTGGCTGGTGCTAGCAGCAGTTTGCGTGCGCTCAAAGGCCAGTGGTTGCTCATCAGCGTGGCCGGTGGCGCCTGTGACGCGCTGTGCCAAGAACACCTGTATTTGCAGCGTCAATTGCGCGAAGGTTTGGGTAAGGAAAAAGACCGGCTCGATTGGGTCTGGCTGGTCAGCGATGAGGCGCCCGTGCCCGCTGCCTTGATGCCCGCCTTGAGTAATGCACGGGTCCTGCGCCTACCCCAAGCCCCGTTGCAAACCTGGCTACAAGCCGACGGCGGGATGGCATTGCAAAACCATCTGTACTTGGTCGACCCGCTGGGCAACTGGATGATGCGATTTCCCCCTGGCACGGACCTGAGCCAAGCACCCAAAATAAAGCGTGACTTGGAGCGCTTGCTGCGGGCTTCTGCTTTTTGGGACACGGCAGGCCGTTAAGCTTGAATCGACCGGACCATTATGCAAACCCCGCTTTGGAACCTCTCGCCCCTGGTCAGCGTGCTACTGATCGGCATGGCTGTTGCGGCTCTGCCTTTGCTGGCGCTGTTGCGCGCGGGCCGTGTCGGCGGCACAGGTTCTTTGGTCTCCGCGTTGACACTGACCACTTTGTTTTTGACCTTTGATTTGGTGCTCTTTGGCGCATTTACCCGCCTGACCGACAGTGGCTTGGGCTGCCCTGATTGGCCGGGCTGCTATGGCCATGCCAGTCCGCTGGGTGCGCACGAGGCCATCACTGATGCGATGCGTGTGATGCCCGAAGGTCCGGTGACCCACAGCAAAGCCTGGATTGAGATGGTGCACCGCTACCTGGCCACCGGCGTGGGGTTTTTGATTTTGGTGCTCGCCATTGCGGCGTGGCGGGCCCATCGACAGGCCCGAGGCGGGCAGGGCGGGCCCGTCCCGCATCCGGCCTGGGCCGCAGCCACTTTTGTTTGGGTGTGTGTGCAAGGGCTGTTTGGCGCCTTGACGGTGACGATGAAGCTGTTCCCCGCCATCGTCAGTTTGCATTTACTCGGCGGATACGCCCTGCTCGCGCTGCTAACGGTGCAGGCTGCGCAGTGGGCGCGACTGCGCAAGGGCGCGCCAGTACTCGCCGCGCCTGCGTTTGCGAAAGGGGCGCTGCTCTTGGGCTTGGTACTCGTGGTTTTGCAGGCGGCCTGTGGTGCTTGGGTTAGCACCAATTACGCCGTTTTGGCGTGCATGGAGTTCCCAACCTGCCAGGGCACTTTTTGGCCGTCGATGGATTTTGCGGGCGGCTTTTCGCTGTGGCGTCCTTTAGGCCTTCATGCCGATGGGAGCGCCATTAGTTTTGCGGCACTGACCGCCATCCACATGGTGCACCGCTGGGGGGCGGGTGTGCTGACTGTGGCGCTGGTCGCCGTGGTGTGGCAATTGCGCCAAGTCTCCCGGCTAAGTGCGGCCCGGCGCGCGCTGGTGCTCTTGCTCCTTTTGCAACTGGCCACCGGTCTGTCCAATGTCGTGCTGGGCTGGCCACTGGCTGGTGCCGTGTTGCACACCGGCGGGGCCGGGGCTATGGTCGTGACGCTGGTCTGGATGTTGGTGAATAGCCAAGCCTACACCCCCTTGAATGTGCCCGCGCACGCAACCATGAGAGAAGCGACGTGAACCAAGACGCCAGTACTGCCCCCCTGCTGCCCACGATGTCGGTGGTGCGCCAGTTCCATGCACTGACCAAACCGCGGGTCATCCAGCTCATCGTTTTTTGCGCGCTGATCGGCATGGTGTTGGCAGTGCCCGGCATGCCCAGTTTGGCGCAGGCCGGGCTCGCTGCGACCGCGTGTTTCGGTATTTGGTTGGTTTCGGCGGCAGCGGCGGCGTTTAACTGCATCGTCGAGCAACACATTGACGCCAAGATGAAGCGCACCGCCTGGCGCCCCACGGCGCGCGGGCAGCTGAGCAATTTGCAGACCCTGGTTTTTTCCGCGCTCTTATGCGCGGCAGGCTCGGCCATCTTGTTCCTCTGGGTGAATCCACTGACCATGTGGCTCACTTTCGCCACGTTTGTCGGCTATGCCGTGATTTATACCGTCATCCTCAAGCCGCTCACGCCGCAAAATATTGTGATCGGTGGCGCCTCCGGCGCCATGCCGCCGGTGCTCGGTTGGGCCGCCATGACGGGCGATGTCGGGCCCGAGGCGCTGATTCTGTTTTTGATTATTTTTCTGTGGACGCCTCCGCATTTCTGGGCCCTGGCGCTGTACCGCGTCGAGGACTACCGCAAATCGGGCCTGCCCATGCTGCCTGTTACCCACGGCAGTGAATTTACCCGCCTGCAAATCCTGCTCTATACCGGCGTGCTGTTTGCTGCCTGCCTGCTGCCATTTGTGTACGGCATGAGCTCGTGGCTGTATCTGCTGACAGCCATCGTGCTGAGTATTTGGTTTTGCGCTTATGCGTGGCGCTTGCTGCGCAATTATTCGGACGCTTTGGCGCGGACCACCTTCCGGTTTTCCTTGATCCACTTGAGCGCATTGTTTGCCGCTTTGCTCTTGGATCATTACCTTTTATGACTATGCGGCAAATTCAAACCCCGAATGCCACGCCCGCACGGCGCCGCGTTTTGCAGCTTTTGGGTGCTGTAGGCGCCCTGCTGGTGGCGGGCTGCGGGCAGAACAAGCCGCATTTCAATTCGGTGGACATCACCGGCGCTGATTACGGCAAAGGGTTCGCACTAACAGACCACAACGGGCAGCAGCGCGCGCTGGGCGATTTTGGTGGCAAGGTGGTGGTGCTGTTTTTTGGCTACACGCAGTGTCCCGACGTCTGCCCCAGCACCATGCTGGAGTTGGTGGAAGTCAAAAAAATCTTGGGCGCTGACGGCGAACGGCTGCAGGCTCTGTTTGTCACCCTGGACCCCGAGCGCGACACGCCCGAGTTGCTCAAGGCCTATATGACCAACTTTGACCCGATGTTTGTTGCCTTGCGGCCTACGCCCGAACAACTGCCGGTTTTGGCCAAAGAGTTCAAAATTTATTTCAAAAAAGTCCCAGGCGCAGGCGCCAACAACTACACGCTAGACCATTCGGCCGGCAGCTATGTATTTGATACGCGAGGACATTTGCGCTTGTTTACCCGCTATGGCAGCGGTGCGGCGCTGCTGGCCGCCGATTTGGCGCAGCTGATGCGCTAGCGCGCATCGGGCCTGCTGTGCAGCAAGCCCGGCAAGCTCAGGCGTACTGGGCCAGTGCAGTTTTCATTTTTTTCATGGCCGCCACTTCGATTTGGCGGATGCGTTCGGCGCTGACACCGTATTCGGCGGCCAAATCGTGCAGCGTCATGCCGCCGCTGTTGTCGTCATTGACCTTGAGCCAGCGCTCCTCCACGATGCGCCGGCTGCGCGGGTCAAGCACTTCAAGCGCGCTGGCAATGCCGTCCGAGGCCAGCACATCGCGCCGGTGCGCTTCGATCATGGCCAGGGGCTCGTGCTTGCTGTCGGTCAGGTAAGAGATCGGGCCGTACACCTCTTCGCCATCATCCGAGGCCATGGGATCGAGCATCACGTCGCCGCCCGAGAGCCGCGTCTCCATTTCCAGCACGTCGTGCGCGTCCACATGCAGTTCATCGGCCATCGCCCGCACCTGCGCCGGGCTGAGCGTGTCGCGGTGCGTGGCCAGGTCGGCGGCCGCGTCTTCGGATTTGAAGCGCTGCTTCATGGAGCGCAGATTAAAAAACAGCTTGCGCTGGGCCTTGGTCGTGGCGACCTTGACCATGCGCCAGTTCTTGAGGATGTACTCGTGGATTTCGGCCTTGATCCAGTGCAGCGCGTAGCTCACCAGACGCACGCCCTGGTCCGGATCAAAGCGCTTGACCGCTTTCATCAGGCCGACATTGCCTTCTTGGATCAGGTCGCCATGGGGCAGGCCATAACCGAGGTACTGTCGCGCTACAGACACGACCAGGCGCAGGTGGGAGAGCACTAGCTTCCCGGCCGCTTCCAGGTCGTTGTCGTTTTTGTACTGACGGGCAAACAGCTGCTCTTCTTCCAGCGTGAGCATGGGCAGGCGATTGGCCGCCGAGATGTAGGCATCCAGGTTGCCAAGCGGGGGCACCAAAGGCCAGGGGTTGGCCGGGGCCAGGGCGGTTTTCGAAGCGATTGCAAGTGACATGGTGGAACTCCTTGGGTCCGATAGCGCAATATTAGCACTCAACGTACGAGAGTGCTAACGCGCATGCGCGTTTCCCCTCTGGCATACGCAGCGCGTATAGTCTGCCCATGACTGAATTCGCCCAAATGTTGCAACAAAGCAACGGAAATGCCTGGTGGTTCCTTCCCAGCGCCATCGCCTTGGGAGCGCTGCACGGCTTGGAGCCGGGCCACTCTAAGACCATGATGGCTGCCTTCATCATCGCCGTGCGGGGCACCGTCGGGCAGGCGGTGCTGCTGGGCTTGTCTGCCACCTTGTCGCACACCGCCGTGGTATGGGCGGTGGCTATGGGCGGCTTGTATTTCGGCGACCAGTGGGATCTGGCGCAAAGCGGGTCCTGGCTGCATTTGATTTCTGCTGTCTTGATCGCTGCCACCGCGCTGTGGATGGCGCAGCGCACTTGGCGCCTGGCGCACCCGCACCACCATCACGATGGGCACGACCATGATCATGAACATCACCACCACGATGACGACACACCGATGGACGACCATGCCCGCGCCCATGCCCAAGAAATTCGGGAGCGCTTCCATGACGGACAGGCCAGTACCGGCCAAATTGTGGTTTTTGGCCTGACTGGCGGACTGATTCCGTGCCCGGCGTCCATTACCGTTTTGCTTTTATGTCTGCAACTCAAGCAGGTGGCACTGGGCGCGACCTTGGTGATGGGTTTTAGCGTGGGCTTGGCGCTGACCATGGTGGCCTCGGGGGTGCTGGCCGCGTGGAGCGTGCGCCAGGTGCAAGCGCGCTGGTCCGGATGGGGCCATTGGGCCGGGCGGGCGCCCTATCTTTCTAGCGCCTTGATGCTGGTGCTGGCCGCCTCCATGGCTTGGGACGCCTGGCGTGGCTGGGGTGTGCCGCTGCACTAAGGCCGCGTACTTTCTATGGCCTCTGATCATTCGCCGCTTGGCGATGCGCCGCCCGCAATGGCGCTTGCCGACATCGCGATGCTCTTGGTCGTGGTGGTCGTTTGGGGCCTGAACTTTGCCGCCATCAAAGTAGGCGTCGCCGGTATGCCGCCGCTCTTGCTGGGGGCATTGCGCTTTGCACTGGCAGCCTTTCCGGCGGTACTTTTCTTTCGCCGGCCGGCCGTTCCGCTGCGCTGGTTTTTGCTCTATGGCATGACGATCTCGGTCGGGCAGTTTGCGTTTTTGTTCAGCGCTATCTATGTCGGCATGCCTTCGGGCCTGGCTTCGCTGGTCTTGCAATCGCAAGCATTTTTCACCATGCTTTTTGCCGCGCTGTGGCTGCAAGAGCGCTGGCAGCTGCACCAACTGGCCGGTTTGGTTTTGGCCGCCTGCGGACTGGCGCTGATTGGCAGCGCCCATGGCGTGCAGATGCCGCTGGCCGGTTTTGCGCTGACGGTGGCCGCTGCCAGCATGTGGGCTGCCGGCAATATCGTGACCCGCGCCCTGGGCCGCTTTGGCCCGATGGACCAGCAGGCCTTCGTGGTCTGGGCCTGCCTGGTGCCGCCCTTGCCGTTTTTGGCTTTGTCCTACGCCATCGAAGGGCCGCAGGCCATGGAGGCGGCTTTGCTCAATTTCCACTGGCCGTCTTTGGCGGCGCTCGCTTATCTGGCCTGGGCTGCCACTTTGTTTGGTTACGGCGTGTGGACGCGCATGCTCGCGCGCTACCCGGCCAACCGCGTTGCCCCTTTTAGCCTGCTGGTGCCGCTGGTGGGTTTGAGCAGCGGCTGGCTGGTGTTTGGCGAGGCCATGCAAGCGGTGCACTTTGCCGGCGGCGCATTGCTCATGGCCGGCTTGCTGCTCAATGTGTTGGGTGCGCCTTTGTTTGCACGCAAACGGCCCAGCGACTTGCCTGGGTAGTCTTGAACGCGTCAGGCTCCTACAGGTGCACAGGTTCCCGCATGTTCCAATAGCGGGTTAATCCTCACTCTGAACCCTTCATGAATCCTGATGCCCAATCCTTGTGGCGCCTTCCCCAATGGGCTTTTGCGGTGCTCTTGGCCCTGTTGGGCATGTTGGGGCCTTTTTCCATTGATACGTATTTGCCAGCGTTTGCCGATATTTCGGCCTCTTTGCAGACCACACCGCTGCATATGCAGCAGACTTTGTCGGCCTACCTTTTTGGGTTTGCCTTTATGTCCTTGTTCCACGGCGCTATTTCGGACAGTTTTGGGCGCCGGCCGGTAGTCTTGTGGGGTTTGGCGGTTTTTACCTTGGCTTCGGTGGGCTGCGCGTTGTCGCAAAGTATTGGGCAGCTGATATTTTTCCGCGCCATGCAGGGCTTCTCGACGGGCGCGGGCATCGTGGTGGCCCGTGCGGTGGTGCGCGATATGTACCCGCCCTCGCAAGCGCAAAAAGTGATGAGCCAGATCACGATTTACTTTGGCGTGGCGCCCGCTGTCGCGCCCCTGATGGGCGGGCAGTTGCTGCTTTTGGGGAGCTGGCACCTGATCTTTTGGTTTCTAACCGGTATTGGCGTGCTCTTGTGGCTGGCCAATTACCGCCTGCTGCCCGAGACGCTGCACATCAGCCAGCGCCAGCCCTTTCAGGTGCGCCATCTTTTGGCGGGCTACTGGCAATTGGGCGCGGACCCCCGGTTTTTGCTGCTCTCGCTGGCCAGCGGCATTCCGTTTAACGGTATGTTTTTGTACGTGCTGAGCGCCCCTGTGTTTTTGGGCGAGGTGCTGCATTTGGAGCCGCAGCAGTTTTTCTGGTTTTTCTTGTTCACCATCGGCGGCATCATGGCCGGGGCTTGGGTGAGCGGGCGCGTGGCCGGGCGCATCACGCCCAAGCGGCAGATTCGCAATGGCTTTGTCATCATGCTGTGTATCGGGGTGCTCAATCTGGCGGCCAATGTGCTGTTTACGGCGCATGTCAGTTGGGCCTTGTTTCCGCTGGGCATTTTTGCCTTTGGCTGGGCCATGATGGTGCCCGTAGTGACCTTGCTGGTGCTGGACCTCTACCCCGAGCGCCGGGGCATGGCCTCGTCTTTGCAAAGCTTTATTGGCTCGGTGGCCAATGGCATCGTGGCCGGTGCGATATCGCCTTTGGTAATGCACTCGGCCGTCGCCCTGGCAGCAAGCTCGATCTGCATGATGGCCATCGGTCTGGTGGCTTGGATGTACATGCACCGGCGCTGGCCCGCCATTGGCAACGAGGTCCTTACGACCTAAGCCCGCCTCCTAAGGGCTTGACAAGCGCCCGTCAAGCGCATAGTTAGAGGCGCAATATACTGTACATAAATACAGTATATTGCGCCTCTATGTCCGCTTTGTCCCGCCTGCCAGAACCTGCTGCCGCACCCCTGGATAGCCTGCGCGCCGACGTTTGGCGCGCCGCCAGTTTGGCCGCTGCCCCGGCACAGACGGTGCCTACGGGCGAGGCCTTGCTGGACGCCCAACTGCCCGGCGGCGGTTGGCCGCGCGGGGCTTTAACCGAGCTTTTGCAAGACCCTGGTGTGCACAACGAGTGGCGCTTGCTCCTCCCCGCGCTGGCGCATTGCGGCAGCGGCCCGGTCGCGCTGGTGGCTGCGCCGCACCGGCCCTTTGCCCCGGCGCTGCAGGCCCAGGGCCTGGCCGCGCAGCGTCTGCTGTGGCTGTGCGCGACCAGCGCCAGCCCGGCCGATGCCCTGTGGGCCAGCGAACAAGCCTTGCGCTGCGCTGCCATAGACGCCGTGCTGGCCTGGCTGCCCCAGGCGCGCCCCGAGCAACTGCGCCGCCTGCACAGCGCTGCGGCCGAGAACAACAAGCTTTTGTTTGTACTGCGCGAGGCACGGGCCCAGGCGCAGGCCTCGCCCGCTGTTCTGCGCCTGCGTATCGCGCCCGATGCGGATGCGGCGCTGTGCGTGCACATCGTCAAGCGCAGGGGCCCAGCGCTGGAGACGCCGCTGCGCCTGGCCGCCCGCCCGGCGGTCCTGCTGCGCCTGCTCGCGGCCCAATGGCCCAACCAGGGGCTGCCCCCAGTACCGATCGCGCAACCGGTGATGCAACACCACACCGGACCGACTGCGCCGCCGGTCCGGCGTTTTGCGGCATGAACCCGGGCATCAACCCCTGCTGGCTGGCGCTGGGTGTGCCCGTAGGCACGGCTGCGACCGGCTTGACCGCACCTTTGCTGGCGCTGGGCTGGTGGTCTTTGCAATTTACGCCCTGGGTGGCGCATATCGAGGACGCGCTAGTGCTCGAAATCTCGGCCAGCGAGCGCCTCTTTGGCGGGCGGCAGGCTTTGTTGCAGGTGCTTCTGGATCCGGCGCATGCGCCATTGGCGGCCCACTATGGCCACGGCGACAGCGCTTTGCTGGCCTTGGCACGTTTACGCATTGCGCCGCTGCGCACCCCTGAGGCGCTGGCAGCGCCGGTGTTGGCGCCTGACGACTTGCCGGTGCACACCCTGGCAGCCGCGCAGGCGCACCTGCCCACTTTAGAGCGCCTGGGTTGCCGCACCTGGGGGCAGCTGCGCGCTTTGCCGCGCGGCGGCGTGGCCCGGCGCTTTGGCGCAGGCGTGCTGAGTGCTTTAGACCAGGCCTACGGCAGCGCGCCCGAGACCTACGCCTGGCTGCGCCTGCCCGAGGTGTTTGAGGCCTCCCTAGAGCTGGCCGCCCAGGTGGAGTCGGCCCCGGCGCTGCTCTTTGGCGCACGACGCTTGCTGGCGCAGCTGCAGGTTTGGCTGCGCGCGCGCCAGCATGGCGTGCAGGCCCTGGAGCTGCGCTGGCAGCTCGATGCGCGCCGCGCCAACGCCCAGCACTACGACGCACACCATAGCGGCGCGGGCTACGGCCGTCTGGAAATCCGCACCGCCCAAGCTACCCCGGACCCGCGCCACCTCGAGCGCCTGCTGGCCGAGCGTCTGGCCCACGTCAAGCTGCCCGCGCCGGTGCTGGTGCTGGCACTGCGCTCGCTGCAGACCTGCGCCTTGCCAGGGCAAAGCCAGAGCCTGCTGCCCGATACGCTGCACGTCGGTGACAGCCTGCAGCAATTGCTAGAGCGGGTGGTGGCGCGACTGGGCCCGGCCAGCGTGCTGCTTGCGCAAATACAGCCGGACCACCGCCCCGAGTGTATGCAGCGCTGGCACAGCCCGGCCAGCGCGCAGCGGCCACCGCCTGCAAGTGAGGCGCTCGCCGCCGCAGCCGCGCTTTACCCCAACTGGCTGCTGGCCGCGCCGCAGGGCCTTGGGCTTTCCCCAGACGGCGCGCCCCTCTGGCATGGCCCTCTGGCGCTGTTGGCCGGCCCCCAGCGTCTGGAACAGCAAGCCTGGGACGCCGGGCCGGACGTGCAGCGCGACTACTACATCGCCCGCAGCCAAGCGCATGGCCTGCTATGGGTCTATCGCGAGCGCCTGGCAGGCGCCCTAGCTACGCAGCCGCAGTGGTATTTGCATGGGGTTTTTGGTTAACCCCCCCTTTTAAATTTGTCTTCATGAGGGCGAGTTGCGTGACCGATTGGTAGGCGCAGGTACTAAACCAGCACCGACAAAGCCCAGCCCGCTAGCGCACAAGCCGCAATCACTTGCACCAC
>CAMATX010000043.1 GCA_945861345.1 Comamonas sp. lk | reverse complement strand
GCTGAAGTAAACCTGAAAAATTTTGCTGCGATCAGGGTCACGGCATTGGTACTGGCATACGAAATGGCCTTTTTCCCCTGCAACTTCGCTGGAGTCAAAATCACAGACCGTATCGATAATGCGGGTGAGTTTTTTGGTAGCGACCTTTTATCCTGCGCATGGGCATCGCCCAAAAAAGTGATGCAGAGCAGTGCGGTTAATCCACTGCGTTGAATAATTTTTAAATCGTTGATAGCCTGGCTAAGTAGCATCATTGACATACCCCATGCTGAACTCTTTGGCGCGTTGATGGCAGCGAAAAATGCAAGCAAAAAGTAAAAAATATTTTAAAAACGGCGATCCACTTGGAGGAAATTGTGGATTTCCGCCTCAAGTAAACCCTTGCCCGCATTAGTCAAATATGTCCTCTAACCAGGACTTCCTTCGATGGCGCTGGTAACGCGAGTCGTCCTTGTAATGTGCTTCCGAATAAGGTGGTCGATTTGCGTGCACCACTTCAACACGCTCTGTAGCATTGTCTGCATTGATGAACTTGGATTTTTCAAGTAGCTTGTCCAACTCACCTCTATCAAGCCAAACGCCCCGACATTTCGGGCAGTAGTCAATTTCCACGCCTTGTCTTTCAGCCATGGTCAGAAGGGTATCTACACAGTTCGGACATCTCATAGTATTTCCTTAGGTATCTATTGAACTTGACGCAAGTACAAACTCACAGGTAGGTCACGGCACCTAGGCCCACCAGACTTAGCACGCCGGTAGCCGCAAGCAGACGCGCATCGCGAAGGTTTTCCGCCTTGAACTCATGCGCTGCGCTGTACAGAAACACGCATGCCAGGACAAAACCAGCCCAGACAAGGTTGGGGGCATTGAGGTCAATCACTGGAACCGCCAATGCCAAAAAGGCTAAGCAGGCTGGTGAACAGATTGAATACCGACACGAACAGCCCAACGGTTGCCAACACGTAGTTGGTTTCGCCACCGTTGACGATGCGGCTGGTCTCAAACAAAATCAGCCCGGCAGATAACAAGGCCACCATGCCTGACACGGCCAGTCCCAGCGCGGGAATGTCCAAGAGCATCGCAGCGATGCCTGCAAGCACTGCAATCACCATGCCACAGAAAAGAAAGCCACCGATAAAGCTGAAATCGCGCCGTGTCAGTAGCACATAGGCCGACAAGCCGATGAAGGTCGCGCCCGTGGCTGCTAATGCCAGGGACACCGTTTGCGCGCCGCCGGGCAATGCCAGCGAATGCGTCAGCAAGGGGCCGAGGGTGTAGCCCATAAAACCGGTCAGTGCAAATACGGCTGGCAGCGCCCATGCGCTGTTTTGTAATTTATGGATCGCGAAAAGTAGTCCGAAATAGCCTACCAGTGTCAAGATCATGCCGGGCGCGCGCCATTGGTAAGCAACTGATGCGCTTGCCACGGCAGCGCTAAAAAGCAATGTCATGGCCAGCAGGGCGTAGGTATTGCGCAATACGCGGCTTACTTGCGCCGAATCCGAAAGCGCGGGTGCATCGACGGCGTAGGGATAGCCAGACACATTGCGCGCAGAGAGCGCGGTGGGGTCAGAGTTCATGGTGCTGCTTTCTCAGGTAAAAAATCAATGTAAAAAAATCGGGAACGCAAGGAAAACAAAACGATACGGTAGCGAGTGATGGCCTTTTGGCTTGTACGGGTAGAACGATGGGGCTTGTATTGATCAAATAAAAGCAGATAATTTCTTATCAATATTCCTGAAAATACGGACAATGCGTACATCCTTTAATTTCAAACATCTTTATTACTTCTGGGTGGTGGCCAAGGAGGGTGGTATGTCCCGCGCTGCCGATAAGCTCGATATGGCGGTTCAGACCGTGAGCGCGCAGGTGCGCGAGCTTGAGCGGTCTTTGGGCTGTGAATTGCTCAAACCGGCCGGGCGCGGACTGGTGCTGACCGATGCCGGCGTTGCGGCGATGCAGCAGGCGGATCTGATTTTTCAGCTCGGTGAGGACTTGCCAAGCCGTGTGCGCGATGCGGTCAGCACGCCTTCGGTGCGTTTGTGGCTAGGTATCAGCGATGGATTGCCCAAGCTCGTGGTGCATCGCCTGCTACAACCTGTGATGGCCGAGCCGCAACTGCGTTTGCTGTGTCATGAGGGGCAATTGAGCGACTTATTGGGCGATCTGGCACTGCACAGGCTAGACCTGGTGATTTCAGATAAGCCTGCACCCTCCAATCCAAATCTCAAGCTTTATAGCCACGCGCTGGGTTTTTCAACTATCGCATGGTACGGAACCGCCGCGCTGTTGAAGACTTCAAAAAAGCCTTTCCCCGCTTGCCTGGCTGAATTGCCGGTTCTGTTGCCGACCACGCATACGGCAAGCCGCGACCGGCTGGATAAGTGGTTTGAGGAGCAAGGTATCAAGCCGCGCATCGTAGGGGAGTTTGAAGACAGCGCCCTGCTGAAAACCTTTGGCTCCAGCGGCATGGGTGTATTTCCTAGCGCAGAGTGGGTACATGACGATTTGCTACTGCATTACGCGGTAAGTCGCCTCGGGCCTTGCGACGGTGTGATTGAACATTTCTACGCCATAGGTACAGAAAAAAAAGTGCAACACCCGCTGGTTCAGCGCATGCTGCAAGCTTCTTTAGAAACCTAGGCTAATCGGGCGCTTGCGGTTTCGCCGTCTTCATGCTAAAGAACATGGTGAGCCCAAGAATGCCGACAACCACCGCCAGTGACACGCTAACGGGTATTTTGTAGATATCGATCAGACACATCTTGACGCCGATGAAGACCAAAATCACCGCCAGTCCATAGCTCAGCAAATGAAATTTGTCCGCCACCGCTGCCAACAAAAAGTACATCGCCCGCAAACCGAGGATCGCCATGACGTTACTGGTCAGCACGATGAACGGATCACTGGTAATGGCAAAAATGGCGGGGATGGAGTCCACCGCAAAAATCACATCGGTCAATGCAATCAGACAGATCACCATGAAAAGCGGCGTCGCGATGCGCTGGCCGTTTTCTACGGTCATGAATTTTTCACCATCGAAGTTTTTGCTAACCGGTAATACCTTGCGCAGCAACTTGAGCGCGGGGTTGTTGTTCAGGTCGGGTGCTTTACCTGCCGCCCACCACATCTTGATACCTGTCAGCACCAGGAAGGCGCCAAAGACATACAAAATCCAGTGAAACTCAGCCAGCAACCAACTGCCGGCCAAAATCATCACGGTGCGCAACACGATGGCGCCGACGATACCGATCATCAGCACGCGCTTTTGGAACGCGCTGGGTACGGCAAAGTAGGTAAATATCATCAGGAAAACGAAGATATTGTCCACCGCCAAGGACTTTTCAATCAGGTAGCCAGTCAAAAATTCCAATGACTTGGCGTTGGCAAGTTCGACCGAGCCCGTGCTGTCCTTCACGGCCCACCAGAAAAGCCCATTGAACAAAAAGCTCATCACGATCCAAACCATGGACCAGCGGAGTGCTTCCTTGAAGCCAATATCTTGCGCACCCTGTTTTTTGAGCACGACAAAGTCGATGAATAGCGACACCAGCACGATGACGCCGAAAGTGACCCAAAGCCACAGGGGGGCAACAGTATCCATGGAAACCTTAAGCCTTAAATGGTGACGCATCGCTCAGCATTCTCAATGGCTGAAACGGTCCCAGCACAGTTTCTGGCAGCGACTGAGGACTTGGGTAATTTAGCGATTTTTTACTGAATAAAAAACAATAATACTTCGGATAAAATTGAAAGATAGAAAGTTTTTCCTTGCTAGGCGATCCGTTTTGGTGGCGCCAACAGCTAGCCTTCCCCGGAAGGTATAAGGGCTTTACTAGGTACTGAGGTATTTGTTTTTTTCCGGCTTTCTATCATCAGCCTCTCGCTGCCAAAACAGCTATTCATTCTGCCAAGCAAAAGCCTCGCGTGATAAGGTGGTGCTGGTTTCTATGCGATGACACAAAACAAATCTTCCATTCGTGGCATGTGGGGCAAATGGTTGCCCGGCAAAGAATTTCTGGCCAAACATCCGTGGCTCCATCCGATGACGGACAAGCTACTTCATCCGCAGTTATGGCGCATACAACATGAGGCAGTAGCGCGCGGCGTTGCGGTCGGTCTGTTTTGGGCCTTTGCGACGCCTGTTGCCCAGGTGCTGATCGCTGCGGTGCATTGCGTCTGGTGGCGTGCCAACTTGCCCCTAGCCGCATTGATGACGATGGTGACAAATCCTTTAACCATTGGTTTTTGGCTATGGCTAGCCTACCGTTTGGGCTCGGTAGTGCTAGATGAACCTGTCCAGGCTGGTATCACTTATTCGGCCTTGCCGGCCCAATGGCTGGCGGAATATGCATGGCCCGCTGTCGTGGGCATGGGCTTGTTTGCCATCGGTTTTTCCGTAGCGGGGTACATAGGGATCAAGCTGGTCTGGCGTTTCCATACCAATATCAAGCGCTGGCGCCGAAGACTGGCAAGGTGAATTATTGGTGCCGCATGGGCTCAGCCATCGCGCCCATCTAATCGGGTTTGTAACAGCCACGGGCCATAAGTGAGGGCGTAGAGGCCAAAGGCCGCTGCCCAAGCAGCCGCTGCGCAAAGTAGCGCCCAGGCGGTCTGCCACGGCATCGCCAGTGGCCACACCACGCGGCATAACGCAGCCGCAATCAGCAACGCGAACGCTGCTATCTCAATGCGCCCCGCTTGCACCGGGCGCCCGGTGTGGCCGCGCGCGGTGCGCGTCATCATGCCTAGCACCAAGGTTGCAGTGGCGCCCACTGCCAGGCTGTGAATTCCGGCAGACACGCCTACCCAACCGAGTTCTGATAAAGCCAGCAGGCCCAGGCCAATGGCAAACCACAGGTAGGCAATTTGCAATACCCACACCATGGGGCGCTTGCGCGTGGCCCAGGGCGACCAGCGCCACTGACGTACCAGGTGCAAGCCCGCTGCAAGCGCTAAAACCAGCGCATTAATCGGTGCAAAATCGGCGGGGGCAAACAGCCACAGTGCCAAGCCTATGGTGGTATGGGCCAACACCGAGCGCTCCAGCCAAGGCAGAGCTTTGATGTGCACGCCAGGAAGCGCCGCCATGGTGAAGGCGGGTATGACTCTTCCCGCCATCACGCACTCCAGCACGACGATCAATGCCAACATGGCGTGCAAGGCCGACAGGGGCGACCATTCCACCCAACCCAACACGCTGCCATGGAAGGCCGCATTCGCCAAGGCCATCAAAAGCAGCAGGCCTGCCAGCGGCAGGTTGCGGTAGTTTCCTGCGCGCAGCAGCAAGCGCGCCAGCACAGCTGACACTATGGGCAACAGTGCCACATCCAGCACTGCGTACACCAGATAGGGCGCTCCCAGCGCTGCTGCACGCGCTGATAGCCATAGCCCGGCCAGAGCACCCAGTTGCGCACCCCTGGGTGTAGCCAAGCCGGTCCAGGCTTTGCCTGCGGTCATCAGAAAACCAATCACCACGGCACCCACAAAACCGTAAAGCATTTCGTGCGCATGCCACAGCAATGGTGCCATGGCGGGTGTCCAAACCAGATAACCCAGCAACGTCACCACCCAGGCTGGTATAGCCAGTGTGGCAAACAGGGCAGCCCCCAGATAAAAAGGCCGAAAGCCCAAACGCAAAAATGCACGACCAGACGCAGAGTGCGCGCTCGGTTCTTGAATGTTGAGTGGCTTGAGGGCTATAACTTTCACATGGATATCGAGTGGGGAAACGAGGGTGCCTTAGCCGGCGTCAGCACGCACGGTGGGGTACGCAAAAGCGTCTACAGAATACGCCTCAAGCCCAAAATATGGCTTCGATCAATGTAGCACCAACTAGCAAAAATAGATCAAATAAAGTCAAAGCAAGCCGCATCATTAGCGCCTCTTTGATGTTGATCAAGACCCGTGTTCGTGGCCTGCCCGCCTCAAGCTGAACCCATACAAAGTTGCTGATGTAAGGCGTCTTGGTTAGCCCCGCCTAGGCATTCTCCAAGGCAGCATCATCCGCACCGGCAGCGACACTAAGCGCGGCACGTCCAGGGATTCATGGACGGCGGTTACATCCTCGCCTAGCAGGCGGGTGCGCAGCAGGGAGCGCACGTAAAACGGCGTGTCTTCCAGGGTGCTGACCAGTTGCGGGGTGCTGCCAGTTTCGCTGCTCATAGCGCGCGGTATGCGCCAAGCCGATGGGGGTAAGGCGTGGCGCGGTGGCGCTTCGAAAGCGGTGGTCTCCCCGTTGCGGGCAAAGCGTTGCGCCACGACGCGGCCCGGGCCTTCGAGGGGGCGCACGTCGTAGACCACGGCGGTGTCTCCATTGGCCATTTCGGCGCGCGCCCAGTCCCAGTCGCGAAAGCCTTTTTCTACCGGCTCGTCGCCCTCGTTTGAGTCCATATAGGCGTGTCCGCTCCAGCGCGCACTTGGGTTGTCCAACTCCACTTCCACGCGCGAGCAGGGTGCTATCGGGCCCCAGCGGTGGCGGCCGGCGTTGTCCAGCGCGGTGACAAAGCGGCACAGGCCTTCGGGCCGCACGGTGACGCGGCCACGCACGCGCATAGGGATGGGCACATTGATTTCGTCAAACTCGATGCGCAACGCCTGGCCGTCCCAGTGCAGGCTGCTCGGGCCTATGCGGTAGTGGTCTGCGCTGCGCTCGATGTGGCTGCGGCCCCGCTCTGTCATGGCCCAGCGTTTGCCGGCTTTGCCGTACAGCGCGACGTTGAGCGCGCAATAGTTTTCGGCCTCGGCCACGCCGCCGCCCAGTTTGCGCGCCAGCGCGTAGTACGGCGAAAACACGCTGCCCACAAAGGCGATGATGGACAGGCCGTGTTGGCCGTCGTCGCTTAGCGCATCGACATACCACCAGAGATAAGCACCCGGCGCGACCGGCTGGTCGAAGCGTGGTGCGCCATCAGCGTGGCGGCCGCCAACCGGCCCGACATAGCCGCCATCGGCACGCCCGGCCCCGGATGCACGCTGCCCCCCGCCAGGTACAGGCCCGGCACCGGACTGCGCGCCGAGTACCGCGCAAAGGCCGACATCCAGCCGTGGGTCGCCTGTCCATACAGCGCGCCCCCGCTGCCCGGGAACAGGCGGGCAAAGTCCTGTGGCAGCGTGCGCACCCGTTGATGTGGCTGCCATTGCAGCTCCAGGCCACAGTGGCGCATCAAGTCCAGGCTGTTCGATTCGCATCTGTCTATCTCCCCTGCATCAAAACTATGGGTATCGCCATCCGCCGGTGCATTGACCAGGCACAACAAGCGCTCCGGGCCGCTGTGCGCCAAGCCGCTGTCTTGCCGGTCTTGCGCGCACACATACACCGTGCCTTGGCGCGGCAGTTGGCGGCGTTGAAAAATGTCCTCAAACTCGCTGCGGTAGTCATTGTCAAAAAACACGTTGTGCCGCACCAGCGGGAAGCCGCTGGCGGTGGCGTGCATCGCCATGGTAAAGGCCGACAGCGAGCGCGTGGCGGCAGGCACGGGTTTGAATGCGGGGCGCAGCGCCTCGCCCAACAGGCCTTGGCTCAGCGCGGCAACATCGCCGTTGAACACCACATCGTCAGCGGCGATGACTTCTCCCGAGGCCAGTTGCACGCCGCTGACCTTTCCGTTGGCTAACAAAATTTGCGTGCAAGCCTGGCCGTAGCGCGACTGCACGCCATGTTTTTCTCCTAAGCTGGCTAAGGCCTGCGCTACCGCAAACATACCGCCTTGCACCGACCAAACCCCGTCTAGCTCCACTTGCGCGACCAGCATCAAGGTGGCGGGTGCAGACCAGGGCGAAGAGCCGCAGTAGGTGGCGTAGCGGCCAAAGAGTTGCTGCAAGCGCGGATCATGAAAATGCCGCCCCAGGCTGCGCCAAAGGCTGGCAAAAGGCCCCAGCCCTGCCAGCGTTGCCATCCCGCTAAGCCCCAGGTCGCCCACCATGCTCATTAGGTTGGGCCGCTCGCTGCGGATATAGGGTTTTTCTAGTGCGTCATAGAGCGCGCGGGTTTGTTGGCAAAAGCCTAAAAAGCGTTTCGCCTCTTGCGGGCTGCTAAAGCGGGCGATCGCATCGGCGCTAGCCTGCGTATCGGCCAGCAAATCCAGGCGCTGCGCGCTGCCGCGCCAGGCATGGCGGGCTAGCACGCCAATGGGCTCCAGCGTCAGGATGTCGCCCAGGGACGTGCCCATCTCGGCCAGCATTTGCTCCAGCACCCAGCGCATGGTAAACACCGTAGGCCCGGCATCGACCCCCACGCCATCGAACAGGGTTTGCCGTATCTTGCCGCCCGGTGTGGCAGCGGCCTCCACCAAGGTTACGTCCAGGCCCCGGTGTGCCAATACCAAAGCGCTGCACAAGCCGCCAATGCCCGCACCCACCACCACCACACGGCGCGTGCGTAAGGGGTCAGCCATAGTCGCGGTCTTTCCAGCGACCTTCTATGGAGATGGGAACAAAGCGGGCGAACATGGACTCTGAAAAATACTGATTTTGCGCCGCCGCTTTGATGGCTTCCAAATGCGGGCCTGTGCGCGCATAGTCGTCCATGGCGGCCACACTGTCCCACACGGTAAAGGTGGCCTGGCGCAGAAAGGGGGCTTCGCCCAAACCGACGGCCAGTTGCACCCCTTGCACGCCTTCGATGGCGTTTTGCGAAGGCGGTGCATGGTTCCAAAAAGCGGAGGCTTTGCGCAAGTGAATCGAGGCGCGTGTCAGCGCGGCAATAGGGCCTTGGGTGGGCGCACTGCAGGTCACATCCAGCGCCGTGCCATCCCAGCTGCCCCGGCAAGACCAGGTGCGCAACTGCAAAACACAGAGTTCGCGGGAGCGTTCCCGGTAGCCTTGCATCAGGGCGGAGTGCGCTAAAAAATCCGCAGCGGCCAGCGCGGTGTGAAACACCAGAAAAAGGCCCTGGCGCGAGCTGCTGGGCTTGAGGCTGAAGCCACCCTCGTAGCCACTGCCCAGCACCTTGGCAAAACGCACACCATCAATTGCTAACCACGGGCTGGGGCCTTTGACAATGCGCGTCCAGCCCCACACCAGTGATGCCGGCGCAATATCTGCCAGTACCAGCACGATGGTCTGGTCGCTGTCCTTGCTCGCGTTGGCGGCATCCATGTATGGGTGTCCAAATAAAAAGGCCTCCACCGCGATGTGTGGAGGCCTTGAGGTTTTCCGAGTTTAGGGCTTGGCCAGAGCCTGCAACTCGGGGTAGTCCTTCGCCATCGCCGCACCATACAGCGGCTTGAAGGCGCCCTGGTGGCAGGTAGTGCAATTGACCTTGGCTACATCACCCTTGGGCCCTAAGCGGTGCTCAGGAAAGGTCTTTGTCAGGGGTTCCATATAGTCGTTATTCAGGTCACGCGCCATGCGGATACCGTGCCATGCCGTCACACGTTGAGGACGCGACTCCTCCCAGCCCTGGAAGTTGCGTGTGTTGTGGCAGTAGGTGCAGTTCACGCCCAGCGACTCCGACATATGCACCATCAGCGAGTAGGTGTGCTCAGCTTGTTTGGTCGAGGCGCGGTTGGAGTAATTACCAATACCGGCCATGGCCTCATTGCCGTTGACGCGGATGGGGGCTGCGTCTTTCAGATAGGGCGTGAAGGGATCAAAAGGCAGCGAGGTCAACCCGACGGATTTGGATGCCAAATTTTGCCCGGCCAGATCGCCCATAGCACTGTTGGCGTACTTGCGGTCTTTAGGCGCAAACCACACATTGGTAGGAATGTTGTTACCCCGGTGGCAGGTGTAGCAAGTCACACCCGTTTCGGCCACGTGCGATTTCCAGTCCTGGTTGACGCGTTGCGTCATCTGAATCATGCGCCGCGCCACCACCTTGGTGTACTTTGCGTCCTCGGCAAAGTTTTCGGGGTTGTGGCAGTATGCACAACCTGCATCGGGCGCTACCCATTGGGTAATTGACGCCATATGGCGGTTGAACTGCGACACGCTCAGATCGCCCAACACTTGCACATTTTTATAGACTTCGCTGGCCTTGGGGCCGTCAGCCGCTGCCGCATCGGCGGGGGCCGGCGCCTGGTTGAGTGAAGCTTGCTTGAGCAAGGTGCGCGGGTTGTATATCTGCTCCATCCCCGTGCCACGGTAGCCGGTTTGTACCGTTTCTATGGGCGGGCGCTCACATCCGGTCAGCAGACCGGCGGCCAGCGGTGCAAGCAGGGACAGCGCGAGTTTCATTGTCAGTTTCATGGCTTTGCTCCCAGGATTGCCGGATCAATGACCACCGGATTACCCAGCGGGTAAGCGGGGACGACATGATGTTTAACCGACCACAGATACCAGTTATCCACCACTGGTCCGGTCAGCAGGATGCCGACGCCGCCGACCAGTGGGCACAGCACAGCGAACCACCAAGCCCAGCGGTGAATAGATTCCATCGTGGCGTTAAATCCCATGGTCCAACGCCAGAACAAGGCGGCGCGTTCAGAGGCAGTGCCGCGGTCGACAATCTGCTCAATCTCGCGCTCACCACCGTAGCGACTGACCGCCAAAATCGTGGCACCGTGCATCGCAAACAAGAGTACCGAGCCGTAAAGGAATACGATGGACAGCGCGTGGAACGGGTTATAAAACAAGTTGCCATGCCGCAATGAGAGCGCAGATACCCAGTCCAGATGCGGGAATACGCCAAACGGTACCGCCTCCGACCAGCTGCCCATCATGATGGGGCGAAAGAAGCCGCACACCAGGTACAACCAGATTGCCGCTGCAAAAGCCCATGCCACATGGGTGCCTAAGCCTAACTGGCGTGCGCGCCGGTAGGTGCGTGCCCACCACAGAAGGATGGAGACGGTGAGCATAAAGCCGACGATCAACCACCAGCCGCCTTGGGCCAGCGGCGGAATGCCCAGACCATACGCCGGTGGTGGCGGCTCCAATGCCAGCCAGAACAATTGGCGCAGCAGCTGAATCGGGTTCCAATCCACCGAAGCCAGCATATTGAGGCCGATGATATTGAAAGCGGCAATTCCGAAGACCAGCGAAGCCACGCCCAAGGAACCGAGATACACCGGGCCGATTTGCGCGTTACCTATGCGACCGAGCAAGTGCACCAGAAAAGGGGTGCCGGTGCGCTTGTCATCACCGCGCGGTAGGTCCACGCCATGGTGCAAGGGGCCGACCGGCTGCACCGAGGTAAACAGATTTTGATATTGGGCCATGTCAGTTTCCTCCGTATATTCAGGTGCGCCAGATCGGCATGTTCAGCCACCAGCTCCACCATTCGGGCCAGGCACCGGTCCAGAAAGGCCCGCTGACCACGATGCACACAATGCCAAACCAGACACCGGCCAGTGCCAAGAACAGGCCCAGGCGGTGAATGCCCAAGGTGCCTACCGAATAGCCAATCAAGTCGCGAAAGAATGTGTCCTCATGCTCGGGCGTCTTGACCACCTCGCCCTTACCGGGGTTGGTGGCTGAAAGCACCAGGCCACCGTGCATGGACAAGGCTAGCACCGTTGCAAAAAACAGGGTCACTGCAATCATGTGCCAGGGGTTGTAGTGAAAGTGCAGATACTGGTAAGCGGTGTTGCTCACCCAGTCCAGATGGCTGTAAATGCCATACGGAAAAGCGTGTCCCCAGGCGCCCATGAGCACCGGCCGTACCACCTGCAAACTGACGTAGGCCAATATCGCCATACCGAAGGCAAAGGGCACATGCAGCCCCATGCCCAGCTTGCGGCAGATCTCGACTTCACGCAGCGCCCAGGATATGAAGGCACCTATGGCACATATCGTGATGAGCTGCCACAAACCGCCTTCCATCATCGGCGCAAAGCGCAGACCATAAGAAAGGTCAGGCGGGGCGATACTGATTTGCCAGAGATTCCAAGTCGGGCCCATGGCGGCACCCCACAAAATCAATACAGTACCCAAAGCAGCGAAGAAAATCGTCGTGATTCCAAAAAATCCGACATAAAAAGGGCCGACCCAAAAGTCAAACAGGTCACCCCCAAAAAGCGTTCCACCGCGCACGCGGTATTTACGTTCAAAACTAAGCATGGACATAGTTGCACTCTCCGACCGACTTGCGGTCTAACGTTTCCAGCGCGGTGAGGTCAATGGGTTAAAAAAGACAGACGCAGCGTTCATAAAAATGAGCCACATGCGCCTGCCCGAGCAAAGACCTAAGGCCTTTATTTTTGCGGCAAAGCCGCATTCTGTGCAGCCTTCGCGGCCTTGGCCGTATCGGGATGCCAGCTGTTGATGTTGTAACGATCGCCACTGATTTGAATCAGGTGAATCGTCGTAGACACAAACGCGATAAGCAGTCCGGTTAAGACAACTGCTTTGCGCGGGTCTATTACACGCCAAATGCGCCACATAGGAATTTCCTTTCGTTAACTCAATCCAGAAATAACGGTATACACAGCAGATTTCACACCGACCAGAGTGGTCGCTGATCCTTCCGCGCCAGGTAGCCAGGTGCGCCAATTCAATGCCAGCAACTGTCCAACCACAGCGAGCGCCATGAACACACAAAAGACCAGCACAAACATCAGCCGATCGCCATTGAGGTGGCTATCCGAGATGAAAGACGTGTCAGTTTCGTTTGCTTGGGCCATACATACCTCCGTTTTTGGCTCTTTTAGAACCAGGGACGCCAGATCCACACCAGGCTGTGAGCGAAGAATGCTCCCACAGCCCACAACAGGTAACCCTGTATGTAATACTGGTGGAACTCTTGGGCTTCTTCGTCTGTCAGCCCTGAGGGGTTAGCTGCATCAGTCATAGTTAGTGCCTCTTTCAAAACGCCTTGCGGCGACTCCCCGTACCCAATTGGGTACGGAACGGACTGCCGCTGCACAAGTGCCTCGGCAGATGGACCCCCGGACAAACCGGAGGACTGAACTGACCGACCCATGCCGCAACACCGCTTTTACGCATGTGCTGCAGCAGTTGCCTGCCCGAACAATTCGATAAACCTTGTTGCCTCCACCTGCGAGCGCCCGGTCTCGCGCGCATCGCGCTCGGCCTGGTCGCGCATGCGCTTAGCGGCAGAAATACGTACGAGCACGGGCTGCTGCTCCAGCAGCTCTTCCATCAGTCGCTGTGCCTCGGGCTCCCAGGGCAGCAGGGAGTCATCCATGGCGCGGCTCGGGCTCGCTTCAATCTTGTCCAGCTCCGTGCCTAGCGGCAGGATGTGAAATAGCGCGTCAAACAAGGCGTTGCAAAACTCTTGAATGATGTAGGTGGCACCGGCATAGCCCATAAACGGCGTACCGGTATGGCGGCGGATGATGGGCAGCGGAAAACTAGCCGGAATAAAGCTGGTTTTCATCATGCCGCCACCGCCGCATTCGGCCAGGTAGATACGCTCGTTGTAGCTGCCGTACAGCACCAGCGGTGTTTTTTCGGTCACCAGTTTGCGCACTTCTGCGTTGTCGGTTTTGGCACCAGCCAAACGGGAAATTGCAAAGTTGCAGGGCAGACCCATTTCGTCTTCGAGGAAATGGCGGATGCCGCGCGTATACGTCTCGTTGGCCACGACGCCAAAGTTGGCGGTGCCAAAAAAATCCTGCGTCACCGAGCGCCACAAGTCCCATATAGGTTTGATGGTGCTGTGCTTCTCACGCTCAATAAAGGGCTCGGGATCTAGGCCCAACAATTCGCCCAACTTACGTAAAAATTTGGTGGTGCTGTGCAGGCCGATAGGCGCTTGCAAATAGGGCCGCTCCAGCGCCTCGCACAGCATGCGGCCAAATTCGCGGTACATGCAAATGTTCACATCCGCTTCCACCAGGCGCGATACGTCGGCCAGATGGCTGCCCAGCGGGAACACCATGTTCACTTCGGCGCCTATGCCTTGCACCAGGCGGCGAATCTCGGCCAGGTCGCTCGGGCAATTGAAGGTGCCGTAGCTCGGTCCAATGATGTTGACGCGTGGACGCTCACCGACTTTGCGCTCGCGCTTAGGTACTTCGCGCAAACCGTATTGCTGCCAGAGCCAGAACATGGCGCGGTTGGCGCATTGCCACTGGTCTTCGTCAATTGTGCGCGGCAAGAAGCGCTGCAAATTCGTGCCTTCTGGCGTGACGCCGCCACCGATCATTTCGGCGATAGAGCCGGTCACTACCACCGAGGGCAGGTCCGGGTCCAGGGCTGCATGGGCACGGCGCATGGAGCCTTCGGTGCCTTCGCGCCCGAGTTGCTCTTCGGCCAAGCCGGTCACGACGATGGGCAATTCATGCGGCGGCAGCGCATCGGTGTAATGCAGCACCGAAGTCACGGGCAGGTTCTCGCAACCCACCGGTCCGTCAATCACCACTTGCAAGCCCTTTATGGCGGTGAATACATACACCGCACCCCAGTAGCCACCAGCGCGGTCGTGGTCCAGCACTAGCATGGCAGGCCCTCCGAACGTACAGCGCGTGCTGCGCGGCGCGCAGCGACGTCAGAGTGCAAAGAAGCAACTGGGCGACTCATATCATGGCCTCCGCTTTACGCTTCTTGGCCTGCTTTTCGAGCAAGCGGCGTGTCTCGGCTTTGAACTCAGGCCGGTCTTGCGGCACGCCATGTGCGCTTTCCCACACACCGGTGGCATGGCCGGTACCGGCATCACCAAAAAAGGCCTTCATTTCGTCAAAGCGTGCCTTGTTGCCAATGGCCGCGTTGATCACTTGCGCCAGCGAACCCGCACCTGCTGGACCCATCAGGGGGCGCGCAGAAATCAGGTTGGTGAAGTACAGGCCGGGGATGGACATTTCTTTAGCCATTTGCACTACGGGCGTTGTGCCAATGGCCAGGTCGGGCTTCCATTCATGCATGGCGGCCAGGTCTTGCTCCAGCGAAGCACGGTATTGCACATGCACGCCATGGGCTTCAAGCCACTGGCAATCAGATTCGCTCCACACCGTGCGCGGGCAGGCGGTGCCTACATAGCGCAGGTCAGCACCACTTTCCACCAACAGGCGGGCCACCAACAATTCCGACCCTTCGTAACCGCTGAGCGTGATGCGCCCTTTGATAGGCATGCGCGCCAAGCCGCCTTTGATGGCCGGCAACATGATGTTTTTCACCATGTCGATTTTTGCTTGCGGCACATTGGCCGCATTGCCAATCGCTTGTAGCCAGGCTTCGGTGCCATCGTGGCCCACAGGGGCTGAGCCGACGATGGGGCGGCCCGCCGCTTCAAACTCGCGGATGCTGGCGGTGTAAAAGGGATGAATCGCCCCCACGACCGTGCAGTCCAGCGCGGCATACAGCTCGCGCCATTCGCGGGTGGGTACGACCGGGCCGGCAGCCAAGCCCATAGGTTCGAGCATGCGGCCGATGATCACAGGGTCGGCCGGGAACATCTCGCCAATCAAGGTGACGGTAGGCTTGTCGGAGCGTCCGGTACGTGGCGCCTGCACCGGGCCAGCCAGCGCTTCTTCGCGGGCAAATTTCAGCATTGCGCCGGCCAGCACGTCTTTGGCTTCGGCATGGGTGGGTACGCCAAAACCGGGCACGTCGATACCGATGATGCGCACACCGTTGATGTCTTTGGGCAGCAACTGCAGCGGCACACCGCTGGCGGTGGGTACGCACAAATTGATAATCACGATGGCGTCGTAATTGGCTGGGTCGGCTTCTTTGTACACCGCTTCGCGAATGTCTTCGAAGAGCTTGCCGGTGACCAGCGACTCGGAGTTAAAGGGCACGTAACCCACGCTGCGTTTCGCACCGTAAAAATGCGAGGTAAATGTCAGGCCATACACGCAGCAGGCCGAGCCTGAAAGAATGGTGGCGGTACGCCGCATACGCAGACTCACGCGCAGCGAACCAAAGGCCGGGCACATGCTTTGCGGCTGGTCGTGCGGACCGGCTTTGGGGTCTACGGGATAGTCTTTGGCGTACTGCGCCAGCACTTCAGACTTGCCCGAGGCCTTGGCTGCCGCCAGCATTTTTTCGCCGCCCGCGTGGCAGCCCATGCCGTCGCCTTCAATGGCAGTGCTCACGCCCGCTGGCGCTGTTGCGTTGACGATGGGAATGGTTTTGCTCATGACTCAGTGCTGCCTGGGTTTCAAACTTCGTCGTAGACCACTTCGAGGGTGGGTTTGGTGTTCTCGGTGCGTCCGCACATGTCAAATTGCGTGGCAGGCTCAAGCACCACATCGCGGCCCACGGCGGAAGCTGCGAACAGGTTCAGCAACTCGTCTTGGGTAAGCGGCTTGGGGCGCACGGGCTCAGAGGTACCTACGTTTTCTGCCAGTTCGGCAAACATCGGACCCCACACGGAGTCGGGCCTACCTATGATTTCGTAGCTGGCGCTCTTGCGGCGGATGTCTTCGTTGGCCGGAATGGTGGACAACACGGGTATGCCGACCAGGGTGGCGAACTGCGCTGCTTCGCCGGTGCCGTCGTCGCGGTTGATAACCATGCCGGCCACGCCCACATTGCCGCCTAGCTTGCGGAAATATTCCACTGCTGAGCACACGTTATTGGCCACATACAGCGATTGCAAATCATTGCTGGCCACCACAATCACTTTTTGGCACATATCGCGTGCAATCGGCAGGCCGAAGCCGCCGCACACCACATCGCCCAAGAAGTCGAGCAACACATAGTCAAAACCCCACTCGTGAAAACCGAGTTTTTCTAAGAGCTCAAAGCCATGGATGATGCCGCGTCCGCCGCAGCCGCGTCCGACTTCGGGGCCACCCAATTCCATGGCATACACGCCATCGCGCTTGAAGCACACATCGCCAATCGCGACGGCTTCGCCGGCCAGTTTTTTCTTGGATGAGGTTTCGATAATCGTGGGGCAGGCACGGCCGCCAAACAGCAAACTGGTGGTGTCGCTTTTGGGATCGCAACCGATGAGCAAAACTTTTTTACCCTGCTGCGCCATCATGTAGCTGAGGTTTGCCAGCGTGAAGCTTTTGCCGATACCGCCTTTGCCGTAGATGGCAATGATTTGGGTTTCTTTGGTCACCTCTTTGGTGCTGACTGGCGTTGGCTCAATGGCAGCTTCGGCGCGCAGAATATCGCGCATGAAATTTACCGGGGCCACTGCAGGAATTGTGCTTGCGCTCATGCTATTTGTCTCCAATCAAGAACCATCTTTAAACAATCGGCATCGCCAAAGGCGGTGCGGTAGGCCGCATCGGCCTGGGTTGCTTCGTGTTGGTGGGTAATCAAGCCGTCCAAAGACAAGCGGCCATCGCCTGCCATTGCAATCACTGCAGCGAGGTCCGGCGGCGACCATTGCGCTGCGATGCGGATACGTGCTTCGCGCATAAAGGCCGGTGGAAAAACAAAAGACAGCGGTGCGTCATAAAAGCCTGCCAGCACCACTTCGCCACCGGGGGCCAGGCGGCTGATCAGGTCATCGAGCAAGGAGCCCACGCCGCTGACATCGCAAATGCATTGGTAATTGCGCCGTGTGTCGGTGGACGGGTCAATCACCTCGTAGCCCACTGCGCCGCCGCGCCGCGCCGGGTTGGTGTCCCAAACCACAGGGGTGTGACCAGCTAATACGGCTAGGCGCGCAATCATGCGGCCCAGTACGCCGTGGCCGACGATCAAATCAGGTTGCCGGGTACCTGGCGCGCTGTGCGCGTGGTGAGCCGTGGCCGCCAATGCGAACAAGACGCCTTGCTCGCCCAAAGACTCTTCCATGGGCATAGCGCGCGTAGAGGGCACCACCAGGCGCGAGGCCGAGCCGCCAAACAAATTGCGGGCATCGGTAAAACATTGCGAGCCGGGCAAATAAACCCGTGTGCCTACCGCCAACGTGGACTGGCCTCCAGCGGCGACCACGCGGCCCACGGTTTCATAGCCGGGTACCAGTGGATAGCCCATGCCGGGGAAGGCAGGCATGGTGCCCTCCCACAACAAGCGCTCGGTGCCGGTGCTGATGCCGCTGTATTCCACCTTGACCAACACGTCCGCCGCGCCCATTTCGGGCAGCATGAGCGCGCTCAAATCCAGCGATTGAGGCTGTTGGAAGACAATGGCATTAGCTTGCATAGGTGTATATTTGCATTGACACTGATAGTTGTCAATTAATATTTACATTATTTGTTCGATTTGCGGGTAAACCCTGACATTTGCGACCAATCAGAATTTGGGTTTGCAAGGGCATCGGGTTGGGCACAATTTCCAGATGCGCAAAGCCTGCGCGGGCCATCATGGCCATCAGTTCACGCGGAGTGCGCAGGCGCCCGGCGCCCATGGCCAGCAGGTAAAAGTGGAAGTAAGCGTCGCCCTGGGGCGTCTCGCCCGGCTCTTGGGCCATCGGCTCGGAGAGCAGCAAAGTGCCGCCGGGTGGCAGCGCCTGGTAGATGGCCGCCAAAAGCGTGTCCACGTCGGCGTCGGGGTGGTCGTGGGCCACACGGATCAGCGTAACCAGGTCGGCGCCTTGGGGCAGCGGGTCCTTCAGGAAGCTACCAGGGTGGGCGCGTGCGCGCGCATCAAGGCCTTGGCGCGCAAAGTTGGCCTGCGCCAGTGCCGCCACCTCGGGCAGGTCAAACAGCTTGAGCTGCAAATGCGTGGCGTGCAAACCCAGCCGCGACAAAAATGTGCCCTGACCCCCGCCCACGTCCAGCACACAGCGGTGATCGTCAAAACGGTAGCTGGCCAGTATCTCGTCCACCACGAAGGGCTGCGAGGCCGACATCAAATTGGAATAACGGGCAAATTTCTCGGCTTGCGCCTGGGCAGCTTGCGCCGCTTGCGCGCTTTGCGCCTGACCTTCCAGCGTATAAGGCCAGTACTCTGCCATGGCGCCAGGCTGGCCGGGGCCTTGCAGCATGGCCACCGGGTCTTGCATGTCCTGGTAAAGCACGGCGTGGTGCTCGATCATGGCGCGGATGCCGGCGTGCCCTGCCACCGGCGCACCCAAGGGGCCAAGGCCGTAGCGGCCCTGGCTGCGCAAGTTGAGCAGGCCCAGCGCCAGCGCCGACTGCAGCAGACGCTGCAGGCCCGCAGCAGGCAGACGCGTCCATTGCGCCAACTCGTCCAAGCTGCGCGGCTGCTCGGCCACCGCCTCCAAAATGCGCAATCGCACGCAGGCCAGCAACACTTGCGAGTAGACAAAGCCGGCCATCAGATCAAAAACCTGGCGCGCCCGGCGGCGGGTGATCCAGCGTGTCAGCGGATTGGCCACACTCCAGCGGTACAACGCGGCGCTGGTCATCCAGCGGTCCATCAACGCGCCTAGGCGATCGGCCAGTGGCGATTGGCGTTGGTGGGCCGATGATTGCGCGGCCAAGTCCAATGTTTTCATGCGTTGGCCACCTGCGTGGCAGCCTGGCGGTAGGCGTTGCAGGCGGCGCGCGGCACCAGGCGCTCGGATTCCTGCCACACCAGGTCGCGCATGGCTTGCGCGGCGGGGCCTTCGGGAATCGAATCGGCGGCGGCTTGAATCAGGGATTCAAAGTGCTCGATCGCGCCGGACAAGCCCAAATTGGCAATCGCATTGGGTCGCGCGTGCTGCGCGTCTTGGCCTACGGGTTTGCCCAGCAAATCGGCCTGGCCCATCACGTCGCGGATGTCGTCAGCCACTTGGTAAGCCTCGCCCAGGCAGTCACCCAGGGCTTGCCATTGGCTAGGGTCGGCTCCGGCGCTCAGCGCTCCAGCGCAGGTGGCGGCAACAAATAATGCGCCCGTCTTGGCGCGCTGGTATTGCATGAGTGATACGCGCGACTCGGATTCCCAAGCCTGACCGGCCACGATGCCGCCGGGCATGCCCACGCCGCCTGCAATGATTTTTAACAGCCCCGGCAGGCGCCCGGGAGATTTACCTGCGGCAGCGGCCAGGGTCTGGAAGGCCAGCACGATGAGCGCGTCCCCCGCCAGCACGGCCAAAGGTTGGCCAAACGCCCAGTGCACCGAGGCGCGGCCGCGCCGGGTGGGTGCATCGTCAAAACAGGGCAGGTCGTCATGCACCAGCGAGGCGCAGTGCAGCAATTCGATGGCGACAGCGGCGGCATCGCTCAGCACCGGGTCATCCTGCCCACAGGCCTGGGCTACGGCCAGGCACAGCTGCGGGCGGATGCGCGCACCGCCGGGAAACACCGCGTGGCGCACGGCGGAAGCCAGCTTTGGGGGGCAGCTGGCGTCTTCCGCGGCAGCCAGTGCCATAGCCAAAGATTGCTCGATGCGGGTAATTGCCTTCATTGCCTGTCTCCTAAGGAGTTATCGGGTCGGTTACGCGAGTGACAATTTTGCTTGTCACTATTTGATGTAAACAAATATAGACACTTAAAGCGACGCTGTCAACGCGGATTTACGCGATCTTTATTTTTTCCGCAAAAAATAATCGCAAGCTCTGGCAGCCTTGTGCTGCGGGCTAGGTCTTGCTACGGGGAGGGGCCAGGCCTTGTGCGCTGGCAGGGGGAAAGCGCAGGTTTACGTGCAGTCCATGGCGCGCAGAATGCACTGCGCCAGGGTGCCCGGCTGCTCTTCATGGGCCAGGTGGCCCAGGCCGGGAAGACGGCTTATGGGCGGTTTAGGCTGTCGCGTGAGTGACGCGGCAGCGCGCTCTGCGACGGAGGGCGGAACAATCAAATCTTGTGCGCCCGCGATAAGCGTCAAAGGGGTTTGCAGCGCCGGTAAACGCTTCCAAAAAGTATGCAAATCCCAGTGCGCCATCATGGCCAGCGCGCCGGCGCCGTGCGCGGGCTGGGCAATTAGCTTTTGGTAGAGCGCGCGCCCTGGCGCGTCCAGCGTGGAGCCGGTGCCGTCCAGCAGCCTTTGTAGCACCGCCGGCTGGGCCGCTTGCCAGGAAAACAGTTCGGGTACCAAGGGCGCTTTCGCTAGCAGCTTGGCCATGGGGGAAAACAACTGCCCGGCCAGGCCATCGAGCGGCAGCAGCGCACCATTGAGCGAGACGATGCGCCGGGGCTGCACATGGCCGTCCAGCGACAGCATGCAGGCCACCGCCGCCCCCGCGGAGTGGCCCACGATGGTGTGGGGCACGATATCCATCTGCGCCAGTAACTCGGCCACCCCGGCAGCCATACCGGGCAGAGAAAACAGCGTGGCGACCTGCGAAGGCGCGGGCGTGGCGCTAAACGCATGGCCCGGAAAGTCCAGCGCCAGCACGCTGCACTGCGCGGCGAGCAGCGGAAAGACATCGCGCCAGGAATGGGTGGAGGCACCGGTGCCGTGCAGCAGCAGCACCGTGAGCGCCTGCGGGTCGGCGTGCGGCGCATATTGCACATGCCAGCGTAAGCGCGGGGTTTGCACAAAGCGCGAGTACTGGCGCAGTGGCCAATCGGCGCCATCACGTTCCCAGTCCAGGCCTTGGCGGGGGGGCATCGCGCCGGCCAATTTAGTTGCGCCCGGCGACCGCGCGCACCGCTTGGTTCAGCGATTGCGCGCCGCCGTAGGGCAGGGCCAGGTACTGCGCGCCCATGGCGGCGGCCAGTTGCTCGGCGCTGCTTTGGGGCTGGGGCGAGGTGTCCACCAGCAGCGCGCTAACGCCCGTCGCGCGCAACTGTGCTGCGGCTGCTAGCGCATCACTGGCGGCGGGGCCACGGCCCGGACTGCCGTCGCGGGCGATATTGGCTTTGCCATCGGTGAGCAGCACAACGATCGGTGTCTCGCCCTTGCGTTTAATCTGTCCGGCCAGCGCGGCGGCTGCATCGATGGCCGAGGCCAGGGGCGTGCCCCCACCGCCGGGCAGGCCCGCCAGGCTGCGCTTGGCGCGCGCCAGCGAGCGCGTGGGCGGCAACAAGACTTCGGCTACTTTGCCTCTAAAGGCCAGCACCGCCACGCTGTCGCGCCGCACATAGCAATCGGCCAGCAGCAGCTCTACCGCGCCCTTGGCTTCAGCTAGCCGGTTTAATGCGGACGAGCCCGAAGCATCCACCACAAACACCGTGGTGGTCTGCCCCAGTTGCCGAAAGCGCGTGACATGAAAATCTTCCTTGCGCACGACGATGCGCGGCGCTGTGGCCGGTGGGGGTGCCGACGGCGATAAAGGTGACGAGTTTGGTGCAAGCCCCGATGCGGATGCGGGCGGACGCGCAGGGCCAGGTGCCGATGTCGATGCCAGCGCATTGCGACGCAATTTTTGCCAGGGCGCGGCGGCGCGCAAAGTCTCCAGCACATTGATGCGCTGACCGGCGCGCGGCTCGCCTTTGCGCGCACCCACGGGGCGGCCCCGCAATGCGTTTTTTTGCTCGGCACCGGCGCTGCCCGAAGTGGGCGATTTAGCCCGCTGCAATGCGCCAATTTTTAGGCTGGCAAGCAAACCGGCGGGTATGGCTGCTTGCGCGGCTTCTAGCACGCGCTCGGCCAGTTCTTGCGGGTCAGAGGCCTGGCTGTCGGCCTCATCCTTGTCCTCGTTCTTGGCGTCGTCTTGCGCGTCTTGCGCGTCTTGGGGTGGCTCGGGCGGCGGTTCGGGCGCTGGGTTTTCGGCTGGCTCGGGTGGGCTTGCTTGCTCTTGCGGTGGCTCAGGTTCTTGCTGCTCGGGCGCGGGGGGCAGTCTGGTGGCGCGCGGGGCCAGCACCAGGCGTGCGGCCACGGCAATGTGCTCTTCCTCCACCGTGTCGCTCCCGGCCAGCGCAGCCGCTGCACGGGCTGCGCGTGCCGCAAACAGGCTGGCGCGCAGCGAATCAATACCCAGCGCCATGGCCGCCGCGCACAAGGCCTGCACCGACTCGGGCGCCAACTGTACCCGCCCCACACGCTTGCGTGCAGTGAGCACTTCGTCGGCGGTCCACAGTGGGCTTTCTTCGTCTTCTGCTTGGCCGTCGATGCGCATGTGAAAGGCGAGGCGCTCGGCCAGGCTGGCGGGTAGTTGTTCGTCTTCGTCGGCGCCCTCATCCAGCGCCACCAGGCCTAAGCGCGCGGGCAGTACGCTGTCCAGGCCGTCGCGTTGCAGCAGCAC
>CAMATX010000042.1 GCA_945861345.1 Comamonas sp. lk | reverse complement strand
GATGGCGATGGCGCGGCGGCCATGCGCTATACCGAAGCGCGCTTGGCCAAAATCACCAGTTTGTTGCTGGACGAAATCGACCAGGGAACCGTGGATTTTGTGCCCAATTACGATGGTTCCACCGAAGAGCCCAGCCAGTTGCCCGCGCGCTTGCCGTTTGCGCTGCTTAACGGGGCCAGCGGTATCGCAGTCGGTCTGGCTACCGAAATCCCCAGCCACAATTTGCGCGAGGTGGCGGACGCCTGTGTGGCCCTGATCAAAAACCCCAAGACCAGCGACGAAGAATTACTGGCCATGGTGCCCGGCCCGGACTATCCGGGTGGCGGGCAAATCATCAGCAGCAGTGCTGATATTGCTGACGCTTACCGCACTGGGCGCGGCTCGCTCAAAGTGCGTGCGCGCTGGAAAATTGAAGACATGGCGCGCGGCCAATGGCAACTGGTAGTGACGGAATTGCCGCCGGGTGTGAGTAGCCAGCGCGTGCTCGAAGAGATTGAAGAACTCACCAACCCCAAGGTCAAGGCGGGTAAAAAAGCCTTGTCGCAAGACCAGTTGCAGCTCAAGGCCAGCATGTTGGCGGTGCTCGATTTGGTGCGTGACGAGTCGGGCAAAGAAGCGGCGGTGCGTCTGGTCTTCGAGCCCAAGACCAGCCGCATTGAGCAGCAAGAACTCATTACCGCGCTGCTGGCGCATACCAGTTTGGAAAGCTCGGCGCCGATCAATCTGACCATGGTGGGGCTGGATGGGCGGCCCACGCAAAAGTCGTTTCGCCAGATGCTGACCGAGTGGATTGCGTTTCGCCAGACCACGGTGGAGCGGCGCTCGCGCCACCGCCTGGGCAAGGTGCTGGACCGCATCCATATTCTGGAAGGGCGGCAACTGGTGCTGCTCAATATCGACGAAGTGATTGCCATCATCCGCCAGTCCGATGAGCCGCGCAGCGCACTGATGGAACGCTTTCGCCTGTCCGAACGTCAGGCCGAAGACATCCTAGAAATCCGGCTGCGCCAACTGGCGCGCCTGGAGGCGATCAAGATCGAGCAAGAGCTCTCTGAGCTGCGCGACGAGCAAAAAAAGCTGGAAGATATTTTGGACAACCCGGCCAGCCTGCGCCGCTTGATGGTCAAGGAAATCGAGGCGGATGCCAAAACCTTTGCCGATGCGCGGCGTACCTTGATCCAAGCCGAGAAAAAAGCCGTGGCTGAAATCAAAATCGTTGATGAGCCGGTAACGGTGGTAGTCAGCGACAAAGGCTGGGTGCGTGCGCGTGGCGGCCACGGGCATGAGGCGGCGGGCTTTGCGTTCAAAGCGGGTGATGCGCTGTATGCCACTTTTGAGTGCCGCAGCGTGGATACGCTGATTGCTTTTGGCTCCAACGGGCGGGTGTATTCAGTGGCAGTAGCTTTGCTGCCCGGCGGGCGCGGCGACGGCCAGCCGCTGACCAGCCTGATCGAACTGGAGGCGGGCACGCAAATCCAGCATTACTTTGCCGGCCCGGCGGCTGCGCAGTTGCTGATCTCCAGCAGCGCGGGCTATGGCTTCCTAGCCACGGTGGAAAACCTGGTGTCGCGTAACAAAGCAGGCAAGGCCTTTATCACCTGCAACCCCGGTGAGTCGGTGTGTGCACCCTCGCTGGTGGCCGGGGCCAGTTTGCCGGCCCAGGCCAGCACGCCGGCCACTGCGCAAAATGCGCCGCGCGCGGCGGTGCTACCGGCCACCGACGTGGCCTGCGCCTCGACGCTGGGGCGCATTCTGACCTTCAAGCTCTCTGAGCTCAAGACCATGGAAAAAGGCGGGCGCGGCTTGATGCTGCTCGACTTAGACGGCAAAGACACGCTAGCCGGGGCGGCGGCCTACACGCGCAGCGTGCGCATTTCGGGCATAGGCCGGGGCGGCAAAGACCGCGAAGAAACGCTGGAAATCCGCAGCCTCAACAACGCCCGCGCCGCGCGTGCGCGCAAAGGCAAGGCGGCGGATCTGGGCTTCAAACCGGCTGCGGTGGCGCGAGTGGAATAGTGCGGCGCTCCTGCGTCACGTTGTATTTATCCCACAAGATGGAAATCGTTTGACAAGCACTTGTAATTACGAAACAGTAGACGCCATGTTCACACAGTGTTTTGTCCAAGTCCACGTGCCATTCGCCAATTTGGCGGGTGTCGCAACGACTTTGCAAATGCTGCTGACCTGCCAAATTGATCGAAGGCGGGCTTTGTGAACCAGTGGCAATAATTTTTGCCAAACCGCAAAGCCCGCTTACCCAGCGGGCTTTTTTCTTGTCTAAAACATCCCACAAGGAGAATTTTCATGAACGAAGCTTTGATTTCCCTGCGCCGAGCAAAGCCTGACGATGCACCCAGTTTGGTTGCCTTGATGACAGATGAAGCAGTTTTCGGCAATTTGCTGCAGTTGCCCTACCCCAGCGAAGCCTTTTGGCGCGAACGGCTGCAAGCCAAATCCGGCAACGGCGATTTGCAATTGGTGGCCATTGCGCAAGGGCAACTTATTGGGAGTGCGGGTTTACATTCGAATCTGCATGTCCGACGCCGCCACGCAATGAGCTTGGGCATCTCGGTGGCAGCGCAGGCCCATGGCCAGGGCGTGGGCAGCGCGTTAATGGCGGCCTTGATGGACTATGCCGATCGCTGGGCCGCGGTTTTACGCATTGAACTTACTGTGTTTGCTGACAATGCGCGCGCTATCGCGCTCTACCAAAAATTTGGTTTTGTGCAAGAAGGCCTTTTCCACGCCTATGGTTTGCGCGACGGGCACTACCAAGACACGCTGGCCATGGCGCGCTTGCATCCGTATCCGCCCGCGCGAGGTCATTAGCCTTTGGAAAAGCCTCAGTCCGAGGCCCGCGCCTCGGACTGTTTCCAGGTGTAGCTAAGCACAATGCCCATGCTGGCGCCGGTGTTTTGTTGTACCAGTGGGCTGGCCTGGTTGGCCGCGCCGTTCACGCTGTCCAGGCGGCCATAAAAAATCAAGCGTAAATCGGGGTTGAGTAAGTGCGAGACCGAACCGGCCAAGCGCAGCGACAAGAGCCCCGCTTGCGCCGTGTAGGCGCTGCGGGTGGCGGTCACTTCGCTGGGACGCACGCTGTAAAACATGGATTGCATGCTTTGGTCCGCCCACACGCCGCTGACGCTGGCGCTGTAGGAGGTGCCTTCGCGCGCACGGTGGGAAAAGCTGAGCTCCGGCTCAAAGGCGACGCCGCGCTGCGCCAAGGCGCTATTGAGGTCAAACACGCCGCGCAGCGGCAAATCCAGGCGCCATTGGTCGGCCGGTGTGGGCCGGCTGATGTTCCAGCGCAGACGGGGACCAAATTCCACCAAGGTGCCTAAATCGGCCATGCCTTTGCGGGCCACGGTGTCGCTGGCGCGTGAGCCCAGGGAGCCTGAGGCACCGATATCGAGCTCCCAGGTGGGCGTTTTGAAAGCCCGCAGGCCGGCATTGCCGCCGTCCAGGCGCAGCACATCGCCCCGGTAAATGAAAAAAGGCAGCGCCAGCGCTTGTTGCACCCGTTCTGACGAGCCCGGATAGGCTTGCTGTGAAACGCCGACCGCTACCGCGCCGACCTCCCACAAAGGCAATCCATTGCTGCTTTGAGCCCCAGCGTTGGGGCTAAGGAGCAAAAAAAGGCCAGCGGCGACTGCACAAGGGGCCAGAGGGTAGGGGGCCCAGGTTGGGCGGCTGATAGGGCTTTTTGTTTTCACTTATGCTGGCCTCTTTTATGTCAAATGGTCCGAGAAGGCTGCGTTCTACCATGACTTCAATTTCACACACCGTAGCAACGGCTTTGCAGTTTGCATGTAAGCAGGTACCCTGGGCCGCAGTGCGCTATAGCCGCGAAAGCACAACCCAACGCGTGGTGCGCAATGATGTACCCCAAACCAATGACACCAGTACTGACGAGGGCGCGATGTGCGAGGTGCTACTGGACGGCCATTTTGGCTACGCCGCCACCGCAGATCTGAGCGCTGCGGGCTTGCAAGAGGCTTTCTCGCGCGCCATTGAGACCACCCGGGCCAGCAGCGCGCGCAAAGCCCATGCTTTTGCTGCGCGCCAGCGACCGGCGGTTTCGGGCAACTACCGCAGCGCCCGCACGCGCGCTCTCGATACCACCGGTCTGGCCGAGATCATGGATTGCCTGCTGGCCGCCACCGCTGCTATGAAAGGCGCCGATACCTTGGTCAATCGCATGGCCCATGCCATGCTGGTGCAAACGCAAGTGGACTACTTCACCAGCGCCGGTGCCCAAACGTCGCAAAGTTTTGACATGGTCTCGCTCAATCTGTCGGCTACGGCGGCGCAAGGCAGCGAGTCGCAAACGCGCAGCTGGTCGCGCACCGGGCAATGGGGCGGCGAAGTCTTTGCACGCGAGGCCACGGTGCAGCAGGCCCAGCGTATCGCGGCCGAGGCGCTGGCACTGCTGGGCGCGCCCAACTGCCCCAGCGGCCCCATGGACCTGGTGCTGATGCCCGACCAAATGATGCTGCAAATCCACGAATCCATTGGCCACCCCCTGGAGTTGGACCGCATCTTGGGTGACGAGCGCAACTACGCAGGTTGGAGTTTTGTGCAGCCCGAGGACTTTGGTCGTTTGCGCTACGGCTCTGAACTCATGAACGTGTCCTTTGACCCCACCCGCTCCCACGAATTTGCCAGCTATGCCTATGACGATGGCGGCAACCCGGCGACCAAAGAAATGCTCATCGAGGGCGGCATTTTGAAGCGCGGGCTCGGTGCGCTGGAGTCGCAAGAGCGCTCGGGCATCCCCGGCGTGGCCAATTTCCGCTCGGCATCGTGGAACCGCGCGCCCATCGACCGCATGGCCAATATCAACCTAGAGCCGGGTACCTCCTCGCTGCAAGAGCTGATCGGAAAGGTCGAGCGCGGTATTCTGATGCACACCAACCGGTCTTGGTCGATTGACGACTACCGCAACAAATTCCAGTTCGGCTGCGAATACGCCCAGTTGATCGAGGACGGTCGCCTCGGCGCGGTGGTGCGCAACCCCAATTACCGTGGCATCACCGTGGATTTTTGGAACCGCCTCGCTGGCGTGGGACGCGATGACGAGGCCCACGGTACGCCGTATTGCGGCAAAGGGGAGCCCAACCAGGTCATCCGCGTGGGGCATGCCTCGCCGCCTTGTTTGTTCCGGGGTGTGGAAGTGTTCGGAGGCCAGGCATGAGCACGCAAGGCTTTTCGCAGGGTGTTGCCACGCATTTCGACCAACTTTGCTCCCTGCTGTTTGACAACCTGCACAGCGGCGAGGACCTGAGCGCTAATTTGGCCGCTGAGGAAACACTGTTTTTGCGCCTCAACAACAACCGGGTGCGCCAAAACACCGACGTGCGCCAATCTATGCTGGCGATGCGCTACCAGGGCGGCGGGCGTACCGTAGATCAAACGCTGACCTTAAGCAGCCACTTAGTCCATGACGGTGCTGCGGTTCTTGCCGCCTTGGCGCGTTGCAGAAGCGAGGCGGCGGTGCTGCCGCCCGACCCCTTTCAGGTCGCCATGGACAACCATGGCCGCAGCCACGAGGAATTTGTGGGCCAGTTGCTCGCACCCGAGCCCTTGCTCCAAGCGATCGTCGGTCCGGCCGATGGCTGCGACATGGTCGGCTTTTATGCAGGCGGCACCGTGGTGCGGGCTAACCGCAATTCCAGGGGCCAAAGCCATTGGTTTGCCAGCGACAATTTCTTTTTCGACTACTCGCTCTATGACGGTCCCAAGGCGGTCAAAGGCGTGTATTCGGCCGCGGTTTGGAACCCGGCCGATTGGGCGGCAAATCTGCAACGCAGCAAGGGCGCACTGGCTTTGCTCCAGCGCCCGGTACAAAACATCCGTCCCGGTGCCTACCGCACCTACTTGGCGCCAGCGGCGTTTTCCGACCTCGTGGGCATGATGGGCTGGGGCGCGCTCTCTGGCGCGGCCTGGAAACAAGGGCGCAGCCCCTTTAAGAAATTGGCGGAAAAAGAGCTGCGCCTCTCGCCGCTCTTGTCGATCAACGAGAACTTTGGCATGGGCTTGGCCCCGCGCTTTAATGAGTTGGGCGAAGTGGCCCCCGAATGCCTGCCCTTGATTAGCGAGGGCGCCCTGGCTAACTTGCTGGTCAGTTCACGCAGCGCCAAGGAGTACGGCTTGCAGGCCAATGGTGCATCGGGCGGGGAGTCGCCGCGTGCACTGGATGTGGCGCCGGGCACCCTGGGCGCTTCAGAGGTGCTGGCCGCCTTGGGTACTGGCTTGTACCTGTCCAATTTGCACTACCTCAACTGGAGCGATCCGGTCTCGGCCCGAGTGACCGGCATGACGCGCTACGCCTGTTTTTGGGTGGAAGGCGGCGAAATGGTGGGCCCGATCAACAACCTGCGCTGGGACGAGAGCCTGTATGACGCGCTTGGGTCTCAGTTGTTGGCCTTGGGCAGCCAGGCGGAAATTTCTCCTGAAACCGGTACCTATGGGCAGCGCAATCCCGGCGGCGTGCGCGCTCCAGGTGCGTTGATTGAGGGATTTAACTTCACGCTGTAGGCCTGCGCGCAGGCCAGCGTGCAAGCTGGCTGCAGGGTCCCTCAGTGAAAATCAGCGTCATGGAACGAAAAATTCTGATCGCAGGCGCCGGCATCGGCGGCCTGGCCACGGCTTTGGCTTGTGGCCAGCAGGGGATGGCTACGCAGGTTTTTGAGAAAAAGCAGGTGCTCTGCGAGGTTGGCGCCGGGGTCCAACTCGGCCCCAATGTGCTGCGTTTGCTGGAGGCTTGGGGCTTGCGTGCTGCCCTCGATGCCGTGGCCTGCTTCCCGCAACGATTGGAAGTGCGCAGTGCACTGACCGGGGCTTTGCTTGGCACCTTGCCTTTGGGCGCCCGGGTTGTGCAGCGCTATGGCGCCCGGTACGCCACCATGGCGCGGGTCGATTTGCATACGGTGCTGCACCGCGCAGTGCAGGCGCAGGGCATGGCACAGGTCCATCTGGGGCAGGCGGTAGCCCGGGTCAGCCAAGACGGTAATGCGGTGGAGTTGCTCACCGAGGACCAACGCAAGCGCCGCGCCAATGTACTGATCGCTGCCGATGGTGTTTGGAGCCATGTGCGCGACTTTTTGCGCCGCGAGGCCCAAGCCCGTTTCACTGGCCATCTGGCCTACCGCGCCATGGCCAAGCAGTCCGACTTACCCGAAAGCCTGCGCAGCGATTGCGTCACCGTGTGGCTGGGCCCGTCCATGCACGCGGTGCAATACCCGGTGCAGGCCGGCAGCATGCTCAATACGGTGGTTTTGGTCGAAGGCGCCGCCCCCGAGCATGCGCAGGCCTGGGAGCAAAACGCTGTTCGCAGCGAGCTGCTGGAACAACTGTCCGGCGCACACGGCAGTTTGCAGGACCGTGTGCGCTCCATGGCCCAGTGGCGGTTGTGGCCCCTGTGCGGTCTGCCCCACCTGCGCGGCCCGCAAGACATGGCTTTTGGCCGTATTGCGCTGCTGGGCGATGCCGCCCACCCCATGCTTCCGTATCTGGCCCAAGGTGCCGGCATGGCCATTGAAGACGCGGCTGCTTTGGCCCAGTGCCTGCAGCAAGGCCCCAGCGATGATGCCCAAGCCTTGCTGGCTTATGCCCAAAAGCGCTGGCATCGCAACGCGCGCGTTCAGGCTCGCGCGCAGCGCAACGGGAAAATATTCCATGCGACGGGCCTCACGGCCTGGGCACGCGATACGGCCATGGGAGTTTTGGGGCGGCGCATTCTGGATGTGCCTTGGTTGTACCAAGGGCCGTGAAGCGCAAAGATCGGCTTGCCTAAAGCTCGGTGCGCAGGCTCCAAATTTCCGGGAACAGCACCACGTCGAGCATCTTGCGCAAATAACTCACACCGCCTGTGCCGCCGGTACCGCGCTTAAAGCCGATCACCCGCTCCACGGTGGTCACATGGCGAAAGCGCCAGAGGCGAAAGGCATCCTCCAGGTCAGTGAGTTCTTCGCCTAGTTGGTACAAATCCCAGTAGCGCTGCGGGTCGCGGTAGACCTGCAGCCAGGCCGCTTGCACACCGGTATCGGCCAGATAGGCCTGTGACCAATCGCGCTCCAGGTGTGTGGCCGGCACGCCAATGCCCCGGCGCGCCAAGAGGCGCAGTGCCTCGTCGTAGAGCGAGGGGCTGCGGTAAGCGGCCTCTACCTGCGCCAGCAAGTCTGGCCGGTGCGCATGCGGGCGCAGCATGGCAGCATTTTTGTTGCCCAGCGAAAACTCGATGCATCGGTACTGGTAACTCTGAAAACCGCTGGAACTGTCCAGGTAGGGGCGGATGGCGCTGTATTCGGGCGGCGTCATGGTGGCCAACACGTCCCAGGCGTGGACCAGTTGCTCCATGATGCGGCTGACACGGGCCAGCATTTTGAAAGCCGTGCCCAATTGGTCTTTGCCGATATGGGCCATGGCGGCGCGCAGCTCGTGCAGCATCAATTTCATCCACAACTCGCTGGTCTGGTGCTGCACGATGAACAGCATCTCGTTGTGGTCCGGCGAGCGCGGGTGTTGGGCGTTCAGTATGGCGTCCAGTGACAGGTAGTCGCCATAGCTCATGCTGTGCGCAAAATCCAGCTGCACATCGGCCTCGCTCTGCACAATGGCTGCGCTGCCTTGCGGCGCGGGCGTATCGGAATGCAAAGGGCAGGCGCTCATGAAAACCGATTAAGTAACCGCATTTTTTTGCCTCCATTGCGGCGCGCGCCATGCGCCGGTGTGCAGCACATCGCGCAGCTGCTCCACGGCATGCCAAATGTCTTCAAAGCCAATGTACAAGGGCGTAAAGCCAAAGCGCAGCAGGTCCGGCTGCGCCTTGCCGTCGCCGGCCCGAAAGTCCCCAATCACGCCGCGCGCAATCAGGGCTTGCACCACGGCGTAGCCGGCGGAGTTTTCGGCATCGCTGTCCAGCGTCAAACTGACCTGCGAGCCGCGCTCTGCATGCGTGCGCGGTGTAGCCAGGCCCAGGCCAAAGCCTGCGCAGCGTTCTTCTACCAAGGCGATAAAAAGGTCGGTGAGGGCCAGCGATTTGTGGCGAATGGCGGTCATGCCACCCAAGGGCTGCGCGGCGTCGAAAACATCCAGCCCGCATTCCAGCAAAGTTAGGCTGACGATGGGCTGCGTACCGCATAAAAACTGGTTGATGCCCGGTGCCGGACGGTAGCCCATATCAAATGCGAAAGGCGCCGCATGGCCCCACCAGCCGGACAGGGCTTGCATAAAGGGCAGGTCGGTGCGCGCGCTATGGCGCGGATGCGCCCATAAAAACGCCGGTGCCCCGGGCCCGCCGTTCAGGTATTTGTAGCCGCAGCCCACGGCAAAGTCGGCGTCGGCCCCGTGCAGGTCCACCGGCACTGCACCTGCGCTATGCGCTAAATCCCAGACCACCAGGGCGCCGGCTGCATGGGCAGCGGCGCTGAGGGCGGCCATATCGTGCATGGCACCGGTGCGGTAATTGACGTGCGTGAGCATCAACACGGCCACGTCGGGCCGCAGCGCCTGCAACACGCCGTCGGCCTCGACCAATTCCAGGGTGCAGCCATGGGTTTGGCACAGGCCTTGCGCAATGTACAAGTCGGTTGGGAAGTTGCTGCGCTCACTGACGATGACGCGCCGCTGCGGGCTCGCATGTTGCGCAATCCGAATGGCTGCAGAAAGAACTTTGAACAGGTTGACCGAGGTCGTGTCCGCGGCCACCACCTCGTCGGCATTAGCGCCGATCAGGGCCGCGATGCGTGCCCCCAAACGCTGTGGCAGGTCAAACCAGCCCGCCGCATTCCAGGACCGGGTCAGGCCGTTTGCCCACTCCTGCTGCACCACCTGGGCTGCGCGCGCTGGCGCAGTCAAAGGCATAAGCCCTAGGGAATTGCCGTCCAGGTAAATCGTGTCCGGCGGAATATGGAAGTGCGCGCGCAAGGGGCGCAAGAGGTCCGCGTCATCGAGCCGGCGGCAGTGGGTCAGAGTCATCATGGTTGGGTAAGCGATGGAGGTGAGGGCTTGGGCTGAATTTTGAAAAAGACCATAGCACCAAGGCCTGGCGCCTTGTGTCGCTTATTGGAGACAGCTTGGCAATTCCCCGACTTTAGCTAAGCCTGTAGCTTATGCCCTATAAAGTGTCCCGCGACGGCACGCTCGATGCGCTACCATGCCCGATAGTGGCGCTTGCCCGTACGTACAAGATCCGGAAATTTGCATGACACAAAAACTTGGGACCCGTTGGAAAACTTTTCTGCTCGTGGGCATCGCTTTAGCAGTGGGTGGCGCTGTGGCTGAGGACAAGAAAGCCATGACCAAAAAGCCTTTTCGCATTATTGATACCGTCTGCGATTTCAATTCCAGTGAAATTGCGGCCGAAAAAGGGCAGTTCATTTGTGTTTATGTTTGCCGCGACCCAGACCATTCCAAGTTGTTTCAGGTCTATAGCAACTCGTCTTTTGGCAAATGCCCCACGCCGCTAAAGTCCAAAATCAAGCAGACCATCAAGGAAGAAAAACCAGCCGCACCCCCGCCAGCCAAACACTAGGCTTGGCGCCCCAATAGCAGGTACTCCATCAGCGCTTTTTGGGCGTGCATGCGGTTTTCAGCCTCGTCCCAGACCACGCTTTGGGGGCCGTCAATCACCTCGGCCTGAACCTCTTCCCCCCGGTGCGCGGGTAGGCAGTGCATAAACAAGGCGTCGGGCGCGGCTGCGGCCATCATGTGGCTGTCGACGCACCAAGAGGCAAAGGCAGCGCGGCGGGCTTCGTTTTCGGCCTCGTAGCCCATGCTGGTCCACACATCGGTGGTGACCAAATGCGCGCCCCGGCAGGCCTCTAGCGGATCGGCAAATACCTGGTAGCTGTCGGCAGAGCGCAGCCCGGCGACCGACTGATCGATTTCATAGCCGCTGGGCGTGCTCACATGCACCCGAAAGCCCAGCAAATCGGCCGCCTGCAGCCAGGTGTTGGCCATGTTGTTGCCGTCGCCCACCCAGGCCACGGTTTTGCCGGCAATCGATCCCCGGTGTTCGATGAAGGTAAAGATGTCTGCCAGCACCTGGCAGGGATGGAACTCGTTGGTCAAGCCGTTGATGACCGGTACCCGCGAGTGGGCAGCAAAGCGCTCGATTTTGGTTTGCTCAAAGGTGCGGATCATCACCATATCGGTCATGCGGCTGATGACCTTGGCGCTGTCTTCGATGGGCTCGGCGCGCCCCAGCTGGCTGTCGCCGGTGGTCAGGTGTACGACGCTACCGCCCAACTGGTACATGCCGGCTTCAAAGCTGACGCGGGTGCGGGTGGACGCTTTCTCGAAAATCATGGCAAGCGTGCGGTCGGCCAGCGTGTGGTGTTTTTCGTAGGCCTTGAACTTCTTTTTGATCAGGGCTGCGCGGCCAAAGAGATAGGCGTATTCGTCGGCCGACAGATCGCTAAATTGCAGGTAATGTTGCATGGCGGGGCAAGGTTTAGTCAGCCAAAAACTGGCAGATCAGAGGGCACAAAATGGCGGCAATGTCGCTCGCCTCGGCTTCGGTCAGGATGAGCGAGGGCACCAGGCGCACCACGCTGTCGGCCGTCACGCTAATAAGCAAACCTTTATCCATGGCCTGTTGCATAAGCGCGCCGCAGGGCTTGGACAGCTCGATACCCAGCATCAGGCCCTGGCCGCGAATGTCTTTAACGCTGCCATCGGCCAGCTGCGCGGCCAGGCCTTGCGCCAAGCACGCCTTGAGGTGATTGCCCACGCGCTGGGCGTTGGCCAGCAGATCGTCGCGCTCCATCACCGCAATGGTGGCCAGGCCGGCGCGCATGGCCAGCGGGTTGCCGCCAAAGGTGCTGCCGTGGTTGCCCACGCCCAGCACCTTGGCCGCGCGCGGCCCGGCCACGATGGCGCCGACTGGGACACCTGAGCCCAGGCCCTTGGCCAGCGGCATGACATCGGGCACGATCCCGGCCCATTGGTGGGCAAACCATTTGCCTGTGCGGCCCATGCCGCATTGCACCTCGTCAATCATCAGCAGCCAGTCGCGCGTGTCGCACAGGCCACGCAGCTCGCGCAGGTAGTCCATGTGCAAAGGATTGACGCCGCCTTCGCCCTGGATCGCTTCGACAAACACCGCCACCACGTTCGGGTTGCCCTCGGTGGCGGCCTTGAGCGCCTCGATATGGTTGACGGGCACCCGGATAAATCCCTCCACCAGCGGTCCAAAACCGGCTTGCACCTTGGGGTTGCCGGTGGCGCTCAGGGTGGCAATGCTGCGCCCGTGAAAGGCTTTCTCGTACACCACGATTTCTGGTTTTTCTATGCCCTTGTCATGGCCGAACTTGCGCGCCAGTTTGAGGGCTGCTTCGTTGGCCTCAAGGCCGCTGGAGCAAAAAAACACGTTCTCCATCTGCGAGAGCGCCACCAATTTGGCCGCCAAGGCCTCTTGCAAAGGCACATGGTAGTAATTGGAGGTGTGGATCAGGCGCGTGACCTGGTCTTGGAGCGCCGCCACCAAATCCGGGTGGTTGTGGCCCAGCGTGTTGACGGCGATGCCGCCCAGGGCGTCCAGGTATTTGCGCCCCTCGGTATCCCAGACGTGGCAGCCTTGCCCGTGCGAAAGGGCAATGGGCAAGCGACCATAGGTGGTCATCACATGGGGGGATGCGGCGGCGGTCATGGGCTCACTCCGGAAATGCACAAGGCGATGGCACAAAACAAAGCAGCCCAACGCAGGTTGGGCCGTTGAATGCGAATTTTAGAGCCTCGAACCTGCTTGCGCAGCGCCTAGAGGTCCGGGCGGGTGTTTGCACAGCATTGCAGAGGCGGACATTGCCTGCGTTGCATGCAATGTCAGCCGTGCGCTGAAGTTAAACTGGTGATGCGGTGCAACATGCCCGCGTCCTGCATTTCGACCGCGTGCTAGCGCACGGCGCCCACCCAAGCCCATGGCCTTTACCCTTGCCAAAGAAACCTACATCCTCGGCCTGACGCGTCAGGGCAAGGTGTTCCGACCCAGCGACTGGGCCGAACGCTTGGCCGGTGTGATGAGCCAGTTTCGCCCCGGCGGGCCGCAGCCGGGCAGCCATTTGGGTTACTCGCCGTGGTGCGTGCCCACCTCGATTGGCGAGACCAAATGCGTCATCGTCCACCCGGACCTGCGCGAGCACGATGTCATGGCCTGGGACTTTTGCCTCAATTTCGCCCGAGACAATGACTTGCAAACCAGCGAAGGCGCGCCGGCCGATCTACCCGAAGTGGCCTCCAAGCCGCGTGCAGGCTAATCATTAGGTGCGTTTCATGGCCCAAACCATCCATTCTTACGAACCGCGCCTAGGGCACGGCCTGGCGCACGACCCTTTCAATGCCATCGTCGGCCCCCGCCCGATCGGCTGGATCTCCACAGTCAGTGCCGACGGGGTGCGCAATTTGGCGCCCTACAGTTTTTTTAATGCCTTTAACTATGTTCCGCCCCTGATCGGCTTTAGCAGCATCGGCTACAAAGACACGGTGCGCAATGCCCAGGAAACGGGCGAATTTGTCTGGAACTTAGCCACTTTTCCGCTGGCGCAGGCCATGAACCAGACGTGCGCGGGCGTTGGGCCCGAGGTTGACGAGTTCGCCCTGGCTGGCCTTACCCCTTTGGCCGCCGACCTCGTGCGGCCTGACCGCGTGGGCGAAAGCCCGGTCAGCATGGAGTGCCGCGTCAGCCAGGTGCTGCAACTGCAGGGCGCCGACGGACAGACGGTGCAAACCTGGCTGGTGCTGGGCGAGGTGGTCAAGGTGCATATTGCCGCGCACTTGCTCAAAGACGGGGTGTACGACACTGCCGCCGCCGAGCCCCTGCTGCGCGGGGGCGGCCCGGCGGACTATTTCCGCATCAGGCCCGAGCAACTGTTTCAGATGATGCGCCCGCGGTAAGGCGGCTTAAGGCAGTTGGTGGCGCTTTGGGCGCCAAGTGGGCACAAAAAAGCCGTCTTGCGACGGCTTTTTGCTTTGCTGGCAGCGCACCCGATTCAAACGGCGAATCCTGCAAGAGGATTCGGGCGGTGCACCTGAAGAATCAGGCGGCGAGGGCCAAGGTTTTTACCTTGGAAGCCAAACGGCTCTTGTCGCGGGCGGCTTTGTTTTTATGGAAAATGCCTTTGTCCGCGATGGTGTCCACCACGGCTTGCATCTTGCCAAACAACTCGGCGGCTTTGGTTTTGTCTCCGGCGAGAACGGCTTTTTCGACGTTCTTCACCGCAGTGCGGTATTTGGAGCGCAGCGAGGTGTTCGCAGCATTGATTTTGACGTCCTGGCGGACGCGCTTGCGGCCCGACGCTAAGCGCGGGTTCTTTTTCTTGGGTTTTCCGGATGCCATATATATGTGTCCTAGTGTCTGTGGATGATGCCAGCAAAGCCCGCCATTATAGCCGTGCGGGGCCTTGGCGCTAAACTGCGTCCGTGAGCCTTCTTCGATCCGCCTCCACCGTATCCCTCTGGACGCTGGCCTCGCGCGTCACTGGTTTGGTGCGCGAATCGCTGATGGCGGCCTTTTTTGGCGCCAGCGCCATGACCGACGCCTTCAACGTCGCTTTTCGCATTCCCAACTTGTTTCGGCGCATGTTTGCCGAAGGCGCCTTTAGCCAGGCCTTTGTGCCGGTGCTGGCCGCCAGCAAGGCCCAGGCGGGCGACGCGGCCACGCGCCTGCTGATCGACCGGGTGGCCACGCTCTTGGCCTGGGCCATGGTGCTGCTGTGCGCCACCGGGGTGCTGCTGGCGCCCTGGATGGTCTGGGCCATGGCCAGCGGCTTGCCCGCAGCCGGATTTGACGCTGCCGTGGCCATGACACGCTGGATGTTCCCCTACATCGGCTGCATGTCCTTGGTGGCCTTGTCCTCGGGCGTGCTTAACACCTACCAGCGCTTTGCGATACCGGCGGCCACGCCGGTGCTGCTGAATTTATGCACGATTGCCGCAGCCTGGTGGTTATCTCCGTACTTTCAGGCCCAGGGCATCGAGCCGATTTTTGCCATGGCAGTTGGTGTCATGGCCGGCGGCGTGTTGCAATTGGGTTTGCAAATCCCGGCGCTGGCCCGTTTGGGCATGCTCCCCCGTTTGGGACTGGGCTGGCGCGCTGTGAGCGAGGCTTGGCAGGACCCGGGTACCCGCAATGTTTTGCGCCTCATGGGGCCCGCCTTGTTGGGTGTGAGCGTGGCGCAGATTTCGCTGTTGATCAACACCCAAATTGCCTCGCACCTGCCCCCTGGCAGCGTGAGTTGGCTGAGCTACGCCGACCGGTTAATGGAGTTTCCCACCGCTATGCTGGGCGTGGCCCTGGGCGTGGTGCTGATGCCTCGTTTGTCGGCGGCCAGCGCCACCGCCAATTCGGCTGATTATTCGGCGCTTTTGGACTGGGGGCTGCGCATCGTCGTCCTGCTGGCCACGCCTTGCGCCGTGGCGCTGTTGGTGTTTGCCAAGCCTTTGGTGGCGGTGCTGTTTCATTACCGCGCCTTTACCGACCTTGATGTCCAGCAAACCGCGCTGGCGCTTATGGGTTGGGGCGTGGGGCTAGTGGGCATGATTGCCATCAAGGTGCTGGCGCCGGGTTATTACGCCAGCCAAGACATCAAGACACCCGTGCGCATTGCGGTGGTGGTGTTGGTGCTGACCCAGCTGCTCAACCTGGCGCTGGTGCCCTATTTGCAGCATGCGGCTTTGTCCTTGTCGATTTCCTTGGGCGCGCTGCTCAACGCCTTGTGGCTGCTCAATGGGCTGCGCGCGCGCGGCAGCTACCGGCCAGCGCCGGGCTGGGCCGGGTTTGCGCTGCGGGTGGCGTGTGCCTCGGCCTTGATGGCGCTGTTCCTGGCCTGGGCGGCGCAGGCCTTGCCGTGGCTGCATATGCCCGGCGGTGCGCTGCAGCGCGTGGGCGCTGTGGCGGCTGTCGTGCTGGGCGCGGCTGGCTTGTACCTGGGCACGGTGGTGGCTTTGGGTATTGAACTGCGGCAGTTTTTGCGGCGATAAGCGCCCGAGGTCGACTGCATTTGCGCTAGAGTTGGGAATGAATTTTTCTTTTGCACCGCCCGAGCCGCTGGCGTATTTTGATTCCCTGGTTCAAAGCGACGCGGGCTTCCCGCTGTTGGAGGCCGCCGCCGCGCTGGGCCACATGCAAGACCCGGCGCTGGACGTGCAAGCGGTGCTCTCCGAGCACGATGCCTGGACCGCCCGCCTGCGCGCGCGCTTGCCGGCCGACGCCAGCCCTTTGCCCCGCCTGATTGCGCTGAATCGCTTTTTTTACCAAGAGTTGGGCTTTGCCGGCAATATCAACGACTATTACGCGCCGTCCAATAGCTTTGTGCACCAAGTGATGGAGTCCCGCAGGGGTATCCCGATTTCGCTCGCCGTTATTTGGCTCGAGTTGGCCCAGGCGATCGGCCTGGACGCCTGCGGCGTGAGCTTTCCGGGGCATTTTTTGATCAAAATTAGCATGAACGCCGGCCAGGCGGTGATTGACCCGATGAATGGCCAATCCTTCAGCGGCGAGGAGCTTAAAGAAATGCTCGCGCCCTTTCGCTCGCACAGCCGAAGTGGTGCCGATTTCGAGCCGCCGCTGGGCTTGTATTTGCAAGCGGCGCCCGCTCGCGACACCCTTGCGCGCATGCTGCGCAACTTGAAAGAGATTTACAAAAGTCAGAAGCAGGCCGCGCAATGGTTGGCGGTACAAGAGCGCCTGGTCCGCCTACTGCCCCAGGAATGGTCCGAATACCGTGACCGGGGCCTGGCCCACGCTATGCTGGGCAACCACGCCCAGGCCTTAGAGGACCTGGAGTGCTATGTCGGCCAAGCCAGTGACGGCATAGACGCTGAGGCCGTCTCCGGCCAAGTTGACCAGCTGCGCAGCCAATTGCGGTCGCGGCGGCAGTCCAATTAGCGCAATCAAGGCGGCCGAGCGCCGCCCGATCAATCAATTTTGAAGTTGAACTCCTGGGTCGCAACAGATTCTGCGCCGCTGTTGTCCGAGACGCACTTGTACTGCATGATCGCCGCCTTGACGGATGCATGGAACACGCGCGGTCCGGAAAGGATGGTGACATCTTGCACCGCACCATTTTTCAGCGTAATTTGTGCCTTGACAACGCCGGTGGTGCCGTCTTGCAGCGCGCGGCGCGGCATTTCAGGCGGAACCTGGGTTGGGCACATGACCGCAATAGTCTTGGGTGCAGGTGGCGCGGGTGCCGGTGCCGGCGGCGCCGGCGGGGGCGGTGGGGCAATCACGTGCGGTGTCGGCGGGGGTGTAGCTACCGACTGGATTACCGGTGCAGTGGACGTCGTTTGCGGCGCGACGTCGGGCGGCGGCACAAAGGGCGGCGGAGGAGCTTGGGACTTGGGCGCCTCCGGTGGCGGCTCAATTTTCTTGGGCGGTGGTGGCGGTGGCGGGGGGATGATGACCTCTTGGATCACCACCGCTTCCAACGGTTTTTTTATGAGATTCAGGCCCTTGCGCGCCAGACCGGAGACCAGGACGTAGCCGATCACCAGGTGAATGGCCACGACGATCACGATCCCCTTGACGCGGCGGCTGTTGTCCTGGTTATCGTAGCCGTAGCCGCTGGTGGCGACGGGGGCGTTGTTCAAATTGCTCATTGGACAAACTGCTCCGCACCGATTACGGCAATTTTGGTCAAGCCCAGGCGCTTGCTGCTAGAGAGCACATTGGCGAAAACGGCATAACGCGCATCTTTGTTGGGGCGGATGTGCACTTCTGGCTGCGCTGCCCATTGGCTGATCGCCTCCATTTTCTGGTCAAGCTCGGCGGCCGTCACCGCTGTTCCGTTCCAGTACACCGTACTGGAGGCGTCAATATCGAGCTGGATTTTTTCCGGCTTGGGTAAATTGGTGGGCGGGGCGCCCACGGGCATTTCCAGATTCACTGCGTGCAATTGGATGGGTATGGTGATGATAAGCATCACCAGGAGCACCAGCATCACGTCGATCAGCGGCGTGGTGTTGATCTCCATCATCACCTCGGGTTCGTCCGACCCGCTGCTGTTTCCTACATTCATGGCCATGGGATGTTTCCTTGTGCGCCTAGTTCAGCGGGGGAGGTTCAGTGATAAATGCCACTTTGACGATGCCAGCGCGCTGGCATGCCAGCAACACTTTGCCCACGCCTTCATAGCGCGCGCCGAAGTCACCGCGGATTTGCACCTCGGGTTGGGGCTTCTTGGCAGATACTTTTTTGAGCTTCTCGGTCAGCGCTTCCACATCGTTAATGCGCGCCTCGTACCAGAATATATTGCTTTGCTGGTCGACAGAAATAATGACATTTTCCGGCTTGGTTTCACGCACTTCGACGCGCTCTTTGGGCAGCGTTACCGGGATGGCCGTCGTTACCACCGGGATGGTGATCAAAAAGATGATCAGCAGCACCAACATCACGTCCACCAAAGGGGTTGTGTTGATCGCCGAGATAACGGCGTCGTCCTCTTCGGAACTGGAGCCCACGTTCATGGCCATGGTGTGTCTTCCTTTGAATTATTTGCCTGGCAGGCAGGACTTGAAAGCGGCTTTGGCTTGGGCGCTGGCGGTTAATGCCAGGGAGCTAAACCGCCTTCCCCCGGCAATTAACCTTTGATGGTGCCCAACACCACAGCATGCAAGTCGCTGCTAAAGGCGCGGACCTGGTCCATGACTGCTTTGTTACGGCGCACGAGCCAGTTGTAGGCCAACACGGCAGGAACAGCAACAGCCAAGCCGATGGCGGTCATGATCAGCGCCTCGCCCACGGGGCCGGCCACTTTGTCGATGGACGCCTGGCCCGAAATACCGATGGCGGTCAGCGCGTGGTAGATACCCCAAACCGTGCCGAACAGCCCGACAAAAGGAGAGGTCGATCCCACGGTGGCCAAGAAAGCCAAGCCGCCTTGGGTATTGCCTTGGATACGGTCCACTGCACGTTGCAGGCCCATAGAGACCCAGTCGTTCACGGGAATATGCCCCATCAGGCCTTCGTGTTTTTTGACCGCGTTATTGGCGGCGTCAGCCATAAAGCGGTAAGGGCTGTCTTCGGCCAGCGCTTTCGTGCCTTCGGCCACTGTTTTGGCAGTCCAAAAGGCCTGGGCTTCTTCGGCCTGTTTGCCCATTTTGGATTGCTCAAGTACTTTGACCACCATGATGTACCAGCTGCCGATACTCATAACCACCAGCATTAGCAAAACGGTTTTGGTGACTACGTCGGAACTGGCCCACAAGGCCTCCAGCCCGTAGGGATTCATTGCGGCTGCGGCCACCGCAGCACTGGCAGCCTGGGCTGCGGGTTCGGCCGTCTGTGCCAGCGCAGCGGCGCTGGCAAACAAAAAGGCGAAGCCCAAAGAAAAAGATTTTGACGTACGGATACCGGAATTAAGCATTGGATGTCCCCAAAGTAAAAATTGTGCGCTTACCCGTAGCTTACCAAAAAAATAGTGGCGCCAATTACGAAGCAGTTACGACGATGCAAGCGTCGGTATTTCTTTTGATAATGGAACCAATCGTAAATACCGTCTCGCCCGCCGCTTGCAGCGTTTGTACACATGCGGGCGCATGCTGCGCATCTATCAGAAGGACCATGCCGATACCATTATTAAAAGTGCGGTTCATTTCGGTGTCATCGATACCGGCGGTCGTTTGCAGCCAGGCAAACAATTCACTCTGCGGCCAGCTTCCTTCAGAGAGCTGCGCTGCGCAATCCTCTGGCAATACGCGTGGAATATTTTCCAATAACCCCCCTCCGGTGATGTGGGCCAAGGCCTTGATCGGGTGTGCCGCCAAGGCTTCTAAAACTGGTTTTACATACAGTCTTGTGGGCGTCATCAGCGCCTCTTTAAAGGGCTTGCCGTCCAAAGTTTCTGGCAAATGACCCGCGGCGCGCTCTATACATTTGCGCACCAAACTAAATCCATTGGAATGCACGCCACTGGAGGCCAGACCTAGGACAAGGTCGCCGGGGGCCACATTGGCGCCCGTCAAAATCTTCGATTTTTCGACGGCACCCACCGCAAAACCGGCCAAATCGTATTCGCCGGGAGGGTACATGCCGGGCATTTCTGCCGTTTCCCCGCCAATGAGCGCGCACCCGGACAGTTCGCAGCCCTTGGCGATCCCGCCAATCACGGCCGCCGCCGTGTCCACGTCGAGCTTGCCGCAGGCAAAGTAATCCAGAAAAAACAGGGGTTCTGCGCCTTGCACCAGCACGTCATTGACGCTCATGGCCACCAGATCGATGCCCACGGTGTCATGCATATTCCATTCGAAAGCCAGCTTGAGCTTGGTACCCACGCCGTCGGTGCCGCTGACCAGTACCGGCTCTTTGTAGCGCTTGGGCACTTCAAACAAGGCGCCAAAGCCACCAATTCCGGCCAAAACGCCCTCGCGCATGGTTTTGCGCGCCAGCGGTTTGATGCGCTCGACCAGAGCGTCGCCGGCGTCAATATCGACGCCGGCAGCTTTGTAAGACAGGGGGCTTGGGGGCTGGGAAGAGGTGGTCATGGGCTTGGCGCAGCAGGCCTTGCGGCCATAAGACAGGGGCGGGGGAGGCCCCCGATAGAATGAAGACTGATTTTAAGGGCTCATTTCGGCCGACTTTGGAGGTACCTTGACTGACTCCCAGAAAAGCCTTGCCGCATGGGCTGCCATCATCGCTGCATTCATTCTCACGCTTTGGCTGCTGGCGCCGGTGCTGGCGCCTTTTGCCGTAGCCGCCGTCCTAGCCTATGCGCTGACCCCCTTGGTTGATCGAATCGACGCCCGTCTGGGTGGGGCCGTGCCGCGCGTGCTGGCCGTGGTGCTGGTCGAAATGCTGTTTTTGCTGCTGCTGGTGGCCTTGATTTTGCTCATTGTGCCCATCATGGCCAAGGAGTTGCCCCTGATGCGTGACCAATTGCCGGGCTTTTTAGCCCAGGTCAACGCCGCCGCCCAGCCCACGCTGCACCGCCTGGGCCTGCATTTCAGCCTGGAGGCCGAGAGTATCAAGAGTTTTGTTATGACGTACCTTAATGCCAATGTCGAGGACACCATGGGCTCGGTGCTGTCCTCGCTCAAGCTCGGTGGCAGCGCCGCGCTGGCGCTGGCGGGCAATTTGGTGCTGATTCCCGTGGTGCTTTTTTATCTGCTGATGGACTGGCAGCGCTTTATGACGGCCTTGCGCACCCTGATCCCGCCCCACTGGCGCGATAGCGCCCAAAGTTTTTTGATGGACGCCGACGACGTCCTGGGCGAATACCTGCGCGGCCAGCTCATGGTCATGGGCGTGCTGGCGGTGTACTACAGCCTGGCCTTGGCCGCTTTCGGGCTGGATTTGGCCTTTCCGATTGGCGCATTCACCGGCTTGGCCGTGTTTGTGCCGTATCTGGGTTTTGGTCTGGGCTTGGTGTTGGCGTTATTGGCCGGACTCTTGGAGTTCTCGGCCACCCAGGGCGCCAGTTACGCTGTGCTGATGGTGACTGTGGTCTTCGGAGCCGGCCAGGTGATAGAGAGCTTTTTCCTTACGCCCCGCCTGGTGGGCGAACGCATCGGCCTGCACCCGGTGGCGGTAATTTTTGCGCTGATGGCCTTTGGCCAGTTGTTTGGCTTTGTCGGCATATTGGTGGCGCTTCCGGCCAGCGCGGTGTTGCTAGTTGCCATCCGGCGTGTGCGGGCGAGCTATTTGGCCAGCGGCCTGTACCAGCGCTAGGCCGCCGATGCAGCAAATCGCGCTTGACATCGGCATCGGGGCAAACCCCACGCTGACCAATTATTTTGCCGGACCCAATGGCGAGGCGCTAAGCCACATGCAGCGCCTAGTGCAGCGACCCAACACGGACAGCGTGCCCACGTATGTATGGGGCGCCGCTGGCAGCGGCAAAACGCATTTGCTGCGCGCCAGCGCCGCTGCCATGCAGTCCCAGGGTGCCAGCGTGGGGTGGCTGGACGCCAGCCAGGCTGAGGTGCCCGAGTTTGACGAGTCCTGGTCCTTATTGGTGATGGATGACGTGCATATTTATGACGCCCAGCGCCAGCACATCGCTTTTGGCTGGTTTGTGCAAGCAGCCAGCTTGCAGCGCCCGGTGTTGTGCGCCGGCAGCAGCACGCCTGTGGACCTGCTCTTGCGCGAGGACCTGCGCACCCGCCTGGGCTGGGGCCATGTTTTTGGCCTGCAGCCGCTCACCGAGGCCCAAACCCGCGCTGCGCTGCGCCAGGCGGCCGACGCGCGCGGCCTGTTTTTGGGCGACGAGGTCATGGACTTCACCTTGCGCCGCTTCAGCCGCGACCTGGGCACCCTGTTTGCGCTGCTCGAGGAGCTGGACCGCTACGCGCTGCAAACCCAGCGCGCCATCACCATCCCCCTTTTGAAATCCATGCTGGAGAACACATGAGTTTGCCCAAGCTGGCCCTGTTTGACCTGGACCACACCCTGATCCCGATTGATTCCGACTACAGCTGGGGCCAATTTACCGTGTCCCTGGGCTGGACCGATCCGGTGGAATTTACCCGTCTGAATGACCAGTTTTACACCCAGTACAAAGCCGGAACCCTCGATATTTACGAGTACGCCCGCTTTGCCTCGGCCGCTTTTGTGGCCCAGGGCGAGGCCGCTGCGCGCCAAGCCCACGCGCGCTTCATGGCCGACATCATCACACCGGCCCTGCGCCCGCAGGCTCTGGAACTGGTGCGCAGCCACAAAGAGCAGGGCGCCACCGTGCTGTTGGTCACGGCGACCAACGAGTTTGTCACCGGCCCCATCGCGCAGGCCTTCGGCGCGGACGAATTGCTGGCGGTGGACCTGCAGCGCGACGCCTCGGGCTGGTTTACGCGGGAAGTGCGCGGTGTGCCGACCTTTCGCGAAGGCAAGGTGGCCCGGGTACAGGCCTGGCTTGCGGCCCGCAATTGGGGCTGGGAGGATGTGCACAGTACTTTTTATTCC
>CAMATX010000041.1 GCA_945861345.1 Comamonas sp. lk | reverse complement strand
CGGCTTTGAATTTGGTGAATTTGCCGCAAAGCCCAGAAAAACGCTGGCAGACCCAGCCCCAACAGTACCCAACCTAGCGGCACACGCAGCCAGGCAATGCTGATAAAGGTGATGCCGACCAAGGCAGTGCAAACCAGCAAGCCCATGACATTGCTGCGCAACGCGGGCACCAAGCGCAAACCGGTGCCGGCGATTAAACCCGCCGAGACCGCCCCCATACCGCGCAAGGCACCCTGTACCTGCGCCAGATGGCCCACGCCCGAGAGCGCAATCGTTAGGACCATGACCACCAGCAAGGGCAAAAGCATCATGCCGGCCAGCGCTGCCAAAGCGCCACGCCAGCCAAAGTAACGGTCACCGACCATCAGGGCTAAGTTCACCACATTGGGGCCGGGCATGATTTGCGCCACGGCCCAGTCCTCGACGAACTCTTCGAGCGTCAGCCACTGCTTTTTTTCGACCAGCTCGCGCTGCACCACGGCCAGCACGCCGCCAAAGCCCTGCAAGGCCATCATGTTGATGGCCCAAAACAAGGCGATTAATGAGGCAGGGCGGGGACGCAGATCGGGGTGGGAGGGGGTAGCGGCCACAGGTGGCGCGATTGGCAAAGACATAGTCACGGTGGCAAAGCCAGCATCCTAGCGCAAGCGCTAGCGGTGCGCTTGACGTGCTCAGGCTTGCGTTGGGTCAAGGGCTTGGCACATCCAATTAAACACTGCGGCGTCGGTACACAGTTGCAAGTGGCCCAGGCCGGGGAACTCTTGGGCTGCCAGTGGGGGCAGGGTTTGCGCCGTTTGCGGAAACACAATTGCGTCTTGGGGTGTGAGTGCAATGCGCAGCAGCGACCGCTCGGTGTCCGTCGTTTGTGCCTCCAACTGCGCCAGCCAGTCGCTGTGCCAGACCATTTGCTTGGCGTTGGGCAGGCGGGCGGGGTGTGTGATTTGCGTGCCTTGGTGCGGTGTTCCTAAGGTAATGACCACCTTGGCCTGCCCACTGCCACGGGCGCGCATCCATGCGCGGATGACCAGGCCGCCCATGCTGTGGCCGACCAGAGCCACTTGCCGCTGGCCCGTGCTTGCGCACAGCTGGTCTACGGCGCTTTGGACTTGCGCCGCATAATCGTCAATCGAGCAAAACAGGGGCTCCAGGCTGATGGCCGTTACCGTGTGGCCGCGGGCGCGCAAACCGGCAAACACATAGTCCCACACCCGATGGTTGCAGCAATAGCCATGTATTTGCAGCACCGGCAGACGCGCGCCGTCATGGGCGCCCTGACAAGTGCGTGAAGCCCTCCAAGTCCAGGGCATGGACCAGATGAAGACGCGGTAGACCGCCCAGGTCTCTCCCCAGATGGCTAGCCACCACACCAGCCCGCCTGTTTGCGAGCCCTGGGAGCGCAGCGTCAGCCGGATCGTCCAAGTCAGCACGCCAATCCAGGGAATGGCCAGCCATAGGCCCAGCGCCCACAGCGGTCCCCAGGGTGAAAAAAAGGATAAAGCCAGCCCGAGCAGCGCCATGCTCAGGCCAAAGGCGAGCGCGCCTTGGCGCAGTACACCGGCCAGCATTTAAGGCCCGCGCGCAGCTTCGCAGCGCAGGGTGCGGCGTGCGGCCTCGAGCATCATGTGGTCCGCTTGGTAGTCTGATGCGAGCACGCGCATCAGCAAAAAGCCAGTCTTGGAGGGGCTGACCACCACTTCTGCGCCAGCGGGCACCCGGTCTTGCGCAGGCGCACCGCTGCTGGGCACGAGCCACAGATCGACCGGCTTGCCCGCAGCTTGCCGGTCATTGCGCACAAAAAAGTTGTCGCTGTTGGCGCTATAAAGAGCGATCGACCAGTAATTGGGCAATTGGGGCGCAGCGCGCAGCCGCACCGCGCCCTCGCTCAGGTCAAAGACGCAGACCGAGTACAGCAGGTCTGGGCTGGGCATGACGATGGCGCGCGACTGGGCCGTCACTGGTGGTGGAAATGCCGCCCGGTTGTGCATATTGAGGGTTTGCGCCATGGGCCCTTGCAGCACCACCTGCATGATCAATCGGGGCACCGCCCAAATCGTCAGCAGATGGGCCAAGATGGCGGTGACCAAAAGCGTCAAACCCCGGTAAAACCAGAGGCGTTGCGCGGCGGATAGGTGCTTCATAGGCACTCCCCGATGCGTTCAATCTGCGGCGCATGCAGGCTTTGCGGTGCCGCCTGTAGCGCAGGCTCCGGGTTGTACAGGCGCAAGGTCAGCACCATGCCGCGCTTGCCGGGCGTGGGCAGCCAGTAACTGCCGGGCTGCTCGGTGGGGCCGGTGGTGAAGTCAAAGCTGCCTTCGGCGCTGCGCTTGGCAATGTCGCCGTTTAGGCTGTAATGCCCGTTAGGCGCGTCGAACAAAAACATATCGTCGGCGTAGGCGGTAATGCTCCACCAGCGCGCCGCCGGTGCACTGCCTTGGATGCGGTAGTTGCAGTTGGAGCGCAGCGCGTGGCCACTGTCGTCTTGGGCGGCGATGAAGTACATGGTTTCCTCGCGGCCCAGCGCCAAAAGGCCGTTGACGGCGACGCTGGCGCGGGTGTACATGTCGGCGTCAACGCTACCGGCGTGCAAATTGACACGCCAAGCCCCGACCTGCGCGGAGGGGTTGAGCCAGGGCGCCTTTTTCAATACCAGCAGGGCCGAGCCTACGCCCACAGCCACCGCACTCAGGTACAAAAGCGCGCCTATCAGCCAGCGCTTACCGGTCGCCGACCGAGAAGCGCTCATGGCGCGGCTTGCTCCTGCGCAGCGCGTTTGGCTCGGCGTGCCAAGGGCAACCAGTGCAAAAGTCCAAAGAGCAGGGCCAGTAGCAGGCTGACGTAGAGCGGGCCCTCATAGGTCTTGATATAGCGAAAGGCCACGACCGCTTCCAGCACATGCACCAGGATCAGCGCCAGCGCCAGGGTCTGCAAAATTTCGCCCGCTTGCATCGGAAAGCTGACAAAGTGCGATGCAATCGCCAGCAGGTAGACGGCGATGCAGTTGGCTTTAAAAAATGTATTGAGCATATCAATCCGTGGGCACTCAAAGAAGGCGCTTTTTCGTCACTTCGGTCGAATTAGCCGGCAGGCTAAACAGCATGCCGTCCTCGCCCACGGTGATGGGCCCCTTGAAAAACTGCGCCGCGTCGCCCACAAATGCCGGGTAGGCAAAGCGCACTGGCATGGGCGGCACGATATGGTTGAAGACCAATTGCTTGACGTGCGCCGCCTCGGCTTGTTGGGCTGCTTCTTCGGGGGTGGTGTGGTAGGTCAGGATGTCGCGCATCACGTGGGCGATGTTGTCCATTTTGCGCTGCGTAAACTCCTCACCCAGGATGGCGACTAGCTTGGGCTGCAGCGCTTCGTGGACCAAAATATCAGCGTTTTGGGCTGCGGCCACCACACCGGGTGTTTTGGTGGTATCGCCACTGATAACCACCGAACGCCCTTTGTAATCAAAGCGGTAGCCCACTGCCGGCTCCACGGGCGCGTGGTGAACCCGAAATGCCGTGACTTTCAGGCCCTCGCTCTCTAAAACCACCACTGTGTCCCCTTGGCCTACGGGCGGCAATTCGAAGGGCATAGCCTTTCCACCGCTGCCACCGGGGGGCATGATTTTTTCGGTATGGTGGCTCACGCGGTAGCCGTAATCGAGCACATAGGCGGCTCTAAAACCATCGACCACCTTGTCCACGCCGCTAGGCCCATAGACGGGCAGGGGGGCTGTCGCCGAGGCGAGGCCCCAGTGCTGCAGCATGATCGGGCCCATGCCGTCTAGGTGGTCCGAGTGGAAATGCGTGAGAAACAAGGCCTTCGCTTTGCCTACCGGGATGCCCATGTAGCCCAAATTGCGCGCTGCGCCTTCGCCCGCATCCACGATAAAAATGCGGTCACCGGCGATTACCACCGAGCAAGGGCCCGCCCGCGTGGGGTCCGGAAAAGGCGAGCCGGTACCGCACAGCGCCAGATGCAGGCCATCTGGCAACTCGGGAACGATATTGCGGCCAATGTTGGCGTGGGCCACGCGCTGCAGCAACAAGGTGCTGACGTCGCGGCGAAAGGCCAGCGCCAGCACGGCGAGCAAGATGACCAGGGCCAGCAGGCCCATGGCCACGCGTTTGAGGGTTTGCATTGTTGCGCCTTATAAAAAGAGGAGTCCGGCAATTATGCACAGGTGTATGGAGAGCGACTCAATACACCGGCTGGAACTTGGCAATCGTCGCCTGCACCTCGTCGCTCAGCGCAAAACCATCACCATGGGCTGCGGCCAAGCTGGCGCAGCGGGCCGCGAATGCGGGCAAACCCATGCCGTAAATAAATTGCATGGCGCCGCCCGTCCAGGCCGGAAAGCCGATGCCCATGATGGAGCCGATGTTGGCATCGTGCACCGAGGTGAGCACACCTTCGTGCAGGCAGCGCGCCGTTTCCACCGCTTGACGGTACAGCAAGCGGTCTTTGAGGGTTTGGATGTCCCAGGCCACGGCAGGTTTTTCGTACAAGGCTTTGAGGCCGGGCCAAAGGAACTTCTTGGCGCCTTTTTCGGCCGGGTATTCGTAAAAACCGCCACCACCGGCGCGCCCAGGGCGGGCGTGCTGCTTGACCATCTCGGCCACCAGGGCCTCGCCGGGGCGGGGCACATAGGTTTTGCCCTCGGCGGCAAAGTCGGCCATGGTTTGTTCCATCACGTGCACGCTCAGTGACAGCGCTGTTTCGTCCAGCACCGCCAGCGGCCCGACTGGCATGCCGCATTGCATGCCTGCGTTCTCGATGGCTGCGGCTGGAATGCCTTCGCCCAGCATGGCCGCGCCTTCCATGACAAAAGTGCCAAACACCCGGCTGGTAAAAAAGCCGCGCGAATCGTTGACCACGATCGGCACTTTGCCAATAGCCTGCACATAGTCAAACGCATGCGCAATGGTGGCCGCGTCGGTCTGGGCGCCGCGGATGATCTCCACCAGCTGCATCTTGTCCACCGGGCTGAAAAAGTGGATGCCGACAAACTTGCCCGGTGCCGCGCTGGCCTGGGCCAGCCCGCTGATCGGCAAGGTGCTGGTGTTGGATGCAAAAAAGCCGCCTTCGCGCAACATCGGTTCGGCTTCCTGGGTGACGCGGGCTTTGAGTTCGCGGTTTTCAAAAACCGCCTCGATGATCAGGTCGCAGTCTTTCAAGTCGGCCACATCGCCGGTGGCATGGATCAGGTCGACCATGTGGGCCATCGCTGGCAAGGTCATGCGGCCTTTGTCCACCATGGCCTGGCCCAGTTTGCTGCTGTAGGCCTTGCCTTGCAGGGCTTTTTCCTGGCTCACATCCTTGAGCACCGTGGCAATGCCTTTGCGCGCCTGCACGTAGGCGATGCCCGCACCCATCAGGCCGGCGCCCAAAATACCGACCTTCTTGGGCGTAAAGCGCGGCACATCGGCCGGCCGCGAACGCCCGCTTTTGATGGCGTTCATATTGAAGAAGAAGGTGTTGATCATGGCGTGGGCATTGATGCCTGTCATGAGCTTGGCCAGGTAGCGGCTTTCGATGCGAAACGCCGTGTCCACGTCCACTTGCAAACCTTCGACCATGCAGGCCAGGATGGCCTCGGGCGCAGGGTACAGGCCGCGCGTTTGCTTTTTGAGCATGGCCGGGGCTACGGGCAGCATGTTGGCAATCTTGGGGTTGCTCGGCAGGCCGCCGGGCACTTTGTAGTCTTTGCTGTCCCAGGGGTGGTGTGCGCCGGGGTTGGCGGCGATCCAGGCCAGTGCCTGCGCGCGCATGGCGGCGGCGGCGTCCGGGCCAGGCGCGACCAGGGCGTGGACCAAGCCCATTTCCAGCGCTTGCGCTGGGCCAAACAACTTGCCCTCCACCAAAAAGGGCTGCGCGCCCAACAAGCCCAGGTGGCGCGTCATCTTGGTCACGCCGGTGGCACCGGGCAAGAGGCCCAGGCTGACCTCGGGCATGCCAAATTGAATCTTGCGGTCCTCGATGGCGATACGGTGGTGCGCAATCAGCGCCACCTCCCAGCCGCCGCCCAGTGCCGTGCCGTTGAGGCAGCTGACTACGGGTTTGCCCAGGGTCTCGATGGTGCGGAAGGTTTTCTTCATGCGCTCGATGCCCGCAAACACGGTTGGCGCGTCCGAGGCTTTGAGGCGCATGGTGGCTTTGAGGTCGGCACCGGCAAAAAACGTGGATTTGGCAGACTCCAGCACGATCCCGTCGATGGCGTCCTTGTCCTGCACGATGCGCTCGGCCAGGGCAACCATATCGTCTTGCCACTGCAGGCACATGGTGTTGACCGGCGAGTTGGGCTCGTCAAAGGTGACGACGGCGATGCGCCCGTCCAGCGCGTAGCGGATGTTTTGCATGCTCAGATTCTTTCCACAATGGTTGCGATACCCATGCCGCCGCCCACGCACAGCGTGGCCATGCCGTAGCGCAGATTGCGCCGGTGCAGCTCGTCGATCAGGGTGCCCAAAATCATGGCGCCGGTCGCGCCCAGCGGGTGGCCCATGGCAATGGCGCCGCCGTTGACATTGGTTTTTTCGTGCGGTACTTTCATCTCTTTCATAAAGCGCATGGCCACGGCGGCAAAGGCTTCATTGATCTCGACCAGGTCGATCTGATCCATGGTCATACCGGCTTTGGCCAGGGCCTTGCGCGCAGCCGGCATAGGCCCGGTGAGCATGATGGTGGGGTCGGCCCCGCTCAGGGCGGCGGCCACGATGCGCGCACGCGGCGTCAGGTGGTGGCGCTTGGCGGCCGCTTCCGATCCAATCAGCACGGCCGCTGCGCCGTCCACGATGCCCGAGGAGTTGCCCGCATGGTGCACATGCGCGATGCGCTCGACCTGTGGATAGCGGGTAAGCGCAATCTGGTCATAGCCCATGGCACCCATTTGCTCGAACGCGGGCTTGAGCCCGGCAAGCCCCTCCAGCGTGGTGCGCGGCTTGATGAATTCATCCTTGTCCAAAATCACATTGCCCACCGCGTCGTGCACCGGGATGACCGAGCGGTCAAAGTAGCCCTGCGCCTGCGCGTACGCCGCGCGGCGCTGCGACTCCATGGCGTAGCTGTCCACATCGTGGCGGCTAAAGCCCTCCAGGGTGGCGATCAGGTCGGCGCCGATGCCCTGGGGCACGAAGGCGGTTTGCAAATTGGTTTCGGGGTCTTGGGCCCAGGCGCCGCCGTCCGAGGCAATCGGCACCCGGCTCATGCTCTCGACGCCACCGGCAACCACCAAATCTTCCCAACCCGAGCGCACTTTTTGCGCGGCCATATTGACCGCCTCCAGGCCCGAGGCGCAAAAGCGGTTAATTTGCACGCCCGCGCACTGGAAATCCCAGCCCGCCTTGAGCGCCGCGACCTTGGCGATCACACTGCCTTGCTCGCCTACCGGCGAGACCACGCCCATCACCACGTCGTCCACCTGCGCGGTATCAAACTGGTGGCGCTGCTGCAAATCGGTCAACAGACCGGCCAGCAGGTTGATGGGCTTGACTTCGTACAGGCTGCCGTCTTTTTTGCCCTTGCCGCGCGGAGTGCGGATAGCGTCAAACACATAGGCTTCGGTCATGGTCTGTCTCCAAAAAATTAGGTGGTAATGCGCTTTTGTCGGGGCGCTTGGCCGGCGTGGTGCCCTGCGTGTTGGAGTATATTGTTTAGCACCCGGCAAACGGGGCGCCCTTGGCGCCCGCTTGTCTCTTGCATGACTAGCCCAGAGCACCTCCCCATGATTGAACGCAGCCTGTTTAGCCCCGAGCACGAAGCCTTTCGCGATAGCTTTCAACGCTTTATTGACAAAGAAATCGCTCCCCACCACGCCGCCTGGGAGGAGCAGGGCTATGTGGACCGCGCGGTTTGGAACAAAGCGGGCGACAACGGCTTTTTGTGCATGTCCATGCCCGAGGCCTATGGCGGCGCAGGTGCAGACCGCTTGTATTCGGTCATCCAAATGGAAGCGTTGGGGCAAGCCGGCTATTCGGGCATCGGCTACAGCCTGCACAACGAAATTGTGGCGCCCTATATTGAACGCTACGGCACCGAAGCGCAAAAAGCCCGCTATCTGCCGAAAATGGCCAGCGGCGAAATGATAGGCGCCATCGCCATGAGCGAACCGGCCGCCGGCTCGGACCTGCAAGGCATCAAAACCACCGCGCTGCAGCAAGCCGACGGCAGCTATCTCTTAAACGGCAGCAAAACCTTCATCACCAACGGCTGGCACGCCGATCTGGTCATCGTCGTGGCCAAAACCAACCCGGCTGCGGGCGGCAAAGGCACCAGTTTGCTGCTGGTCGAGCGCGGCATGGCCGGCTTTTCGGTGGGCAAAAGGCTGCAAAAAATGGGGCTCAAAGCGCAGGACACCTCCGAGCTGTTCTTTGACCAGGTGCGTGTGCCCGCCGACAACTTGCTGGGCGGCCCGGCTTTGGAGAACAAAGGCTTTATCTGCCTGATGGAGCAGTTGCCCTGGGAGCGCTTGCAAATTGCCATTGGCGCAGTTGCCGCGGCGCAGGCAGCTATTGGCTGGACGGTGGACTACGTCAAAGAGCGCAAAGTCTTTGGCCAGCCGGTGGCCAGCTTTCAAAACACGCGCTTTACGCTGGCCGAACTGCAAACCGAGGTACAAATCGCCCGGGTTTTTGTGGACAAATGTACCGAGCTACTTCTGCAAGAAAAACTGGACACCGCCACCGCCAGCATGGCCAAGTACTGGTGCTCTGACCTGCAATGCAAAGTGATGGACGAATGCGTGCAGCTTTTTGGTGGCTACGGCTATATGTGGGAATACCCCATCACCCGGGCCTACGCCGACGCCCGCGTCCAGCGCATTTACGGCGGCACCAACGAAATTATGAAAGAGGTGATTACGCGGGCGATGGGTTTGGGCGCGAAGTAAAGGCGGGCGTTACCGCTACTTCAAACTTCCCGACAAAAACTGTCCCAGCCGCTCGCTCTTAGGCGCGGCCAGCACCTCGCGCGGCACGCCTTGTTCTTCGATCTGGCCTTTGTGCAGAAAGATCAGCTGGTTGGCCACCTCGCGGGCAAAGCCCATTTCGTGGGTGACGACGACCATGGTGCGGCCTTCTTGGGCCAGGGTTTGCATGACGCGCAGCACTTCGGTTACCAGTTCGGGGTCCAGGGCGCTGGTGGGTTCGTCAAAAAGCATCACCTCGGGTTCGACCGCCAGTGCGCGGGCGATGGCCACACGCTGTTGTTGACCGCCGCTCAGGTGCGAGGGGTAGCGGTCTTCCATGCCCACCAGGTCCACGCGCTGCAAGTAGCGGCGGGCAGTCTGCACGGCCTGCTCGCGGCTGATGCCCAGCACATGCACCGGCGCCTCGATGATGTTTTGCAAGACCGTCATGTGCGCCCATAAATTGAAGTGCTGAAACACCATGGCCAGCTTGGTGCGCAGGGCTTGTAGTTGCTTGGGGTCGCGGGCGCTGAGTTCGCCGTTTTTGTCGGGCACCAGCATCAGCTCCTGGCCGGCCACGGTGATGCGCCCAGCGTTGGGCCGCTCTAGCAGGTTGATACAGCGCAGCAGCGTGCTTTTGCCCGAGCCCGAGCTGCCGATGATGGCAATCACATCGCCGGCTTTGGCCGACAGCGAGACGCCGCGCAGCACTTCGTTATTGCCAAAGCGCTTGTGGATGTCGTCGATTTGTAGTTTGTAGGGCGTGGAGGGCATGGCGGTAAAGAGGTCGTGGTTCAGGCGCCCAGCAATTGGCCGGTTTTAAAGGGCACGGCCCCGGCGATTTTGGCCAGCTCGCAGCCGGCCGTTACATAGCGGTCGCGGATATGGGCGTACAAAACGCCGTCCACCCCGGCGCAGATGCGCTCGGCGCTGTGCGCTATCGGGTCGATGACTTCGGCCACCAAGTCTCCTGCTTTAAGGCGCTGCCCGGGCGTGGCGGCAAACACCACCAGGCCCGGCGTGTTGGCGTAAAGGGTTTGCGAGCCCGCCAGTGGTGTGGCTGCACACATAGGCGCGGGCGGCGCGGTGGCGGGCGCATCGCGCAGCACGCCCAGCCCGCGCAAAAACGCGGCAATCGCCTGGGCGTCCTGGGTGGCCAGGTCATGCTTCACTTGGGCTTCGCCGCGCAGCTCGATGGTGGTGCTGTGGCAGGCCTGGGGCAGAGGCAAATTTTTGCCTTGCGCAGCCAGCGCCTCGGCCAAGCGCCACCACACGCCCGACAGGCATTCGTCAAACGGGTGGCTGCCCGAGTTTTTGGCCAGCAAAATAGCCTGGCTTTGCAAGTGGTGGGCCAGCGGGGCGAGCGCCTCCCAGCAGCTTTCTTCGCAATAAAAGTGCATGACCGACTCGCAGTCGCAGTGCAGGTCTAGCACGTAGTCGGCGTCGCAGGCCAGTTGCAGCACGGTGCGGCGCAGGCTGTGCAATTCGGTGCGCGGTGTCCAGCGGTGTAAATACTGTTGCATGGCCTGGCGCACCACGGCCACGTTGGCCTGCGCGTCAGGGCCCATGCGGGGAAGCACCTCTTGCGCAATATGGGTGGCAAAGTCGGGGTAGTTGCGGTTGAAGTTCTCACTGGTATCGAATTCAAAGCGCCCCATGGGCTTGTGCAAAAGGCGCTGGGCTGCGCCTATCGGGTTGGCCATAGGCACCAACACGATCTCGCCCTGGATCTGGCCGGCCGCGTCCAGCCGCTCCAGCAGCGGGCGCAGGTGGTAGGCGGCCAGCATGCCGGGCAGTTCTTCAGCGTGCAAACTGGCCTGGATGTAAATCTTCAGACCCGTGCCGGGCTGGCCAAAGTGAAAGCTGCTCAACGTCTTGTGCGCGCCCAGGCTGGGCGATAAAAGCGGGTGGTCTTGGCGTTGCATCGGGTGGTGTCCTAGGCCTTTTGGGGCGCAAGATACGCCAGAAAATGCCGCTCGGCCAGTCGGAAAATCCCCACCAGCGCAAACGTGGCTAGCAGGTAAAGGCCTGCCGCAAACAAAAAGGCCTCAAAAGGCAGGTAAAACTTGGAGTACACGCGGCTGGCCGCCGAGGTGAGGTCCAGCATGCTGGGCACGGCGCTGGCCAGGCTGGTGCTTTGCAGCATCATGACCACTTCGTTGCTATAGGCTGGCAGCGTGCGGCGCATGGCGCTGGGCAGCACGATGCGCCACAAAATCGCCACCGGGCCCATGCCATAGGCCTGGGCCGCTTCGATTTCGCCCGCGCTGGTCTCGCGGATGGCACCGGCCAGCATTTCTGCGGTGTAGCCAGCGGTGTTCAGGCTAAAGGCGAGCAGGGCGCAGAAAAAAGGTTCTTTAAAGTAGGTCCAGGGCCACACCTCGTCCCAGCGGGCCTGAATCCATTCCAGTTGGCCCAGGCCGTAGTAAATCAGATAAACCTGGATCAGTAGCGGCGTGCCGCGCACCACATAGGTGTAGGCGCCCACCACTGCGCGCAGCACACGCCAGCGGCTGGTCAGCGCCAGTGCGAAGGCCAGCGCCAGGATGGCGCCAATGGCCAGGCTGGCAAAGAGCAAATACAAGGTGGTCACCACGCCCTCGCCGTACAAGGCCAGGTTGGCGGGTTGGAAAATAACATCCCACTTCATGTCCACTGCACCTGTCGGGTGCCCAGGCTGTAGTGGGTATGTGCCCGGCGCAGCACCCACAAAGAGGCACTGGTAAAGAGCAAAAACAGCGCCGCCGTGAACAAAAAGAAGGCAAACGGCGAGCGGGTCGCGGCGCTGGCTTGCTTGGCCAAATAGGTCATCTCTTGCAGGCCGATCAGGCTGACCAGGGCGGTGGACTTGATCAGCACCAGCCAGTTGTTGGTAAAGCCGGGCAGGGCGTAGCGCACCATTTGGGGCGCTACGATACGGATAAATGTTTGGGTGCGACCCATGCCAAAAGCCAGCGCGGCCTCCGATTGCCCGGCCGGAATGGCCAATATGGCGCCGCGAAAGGTCTCGGTCATGTAGGCGCCGTAGATAAAACCCAGGGTCAGGATGCCAGCGACAAAAGGATTAATGTCGACCGAACCCTTGCTGCCGGCCGCTGCCATCAGGTAATTGAGGCCCATGGTGCCGCCATAAAACACCAGCAGCATCAGCACCAGGTCTGGAATACCGCGCACCACCGTGGTGTAGACCGTGCCCACCGCCCGCGCCAGCGCGTTATGCGACAGGCGGGCCGCTGCGCCCAGCAAGCCAAAGACTATCGCGAGCAGCAAAGAGCCCAGCGCGACCGCCACGGTCATGAGGGAGCCTTGCAAAATGCTGATGTAGTAGCCGTTCATTGCCTGACAGTGTGCCGCGAAAAATACCTGTCTTGGTCCCAAAGGGGCTCAAATAGCGAAAAAAAACGGCGTCCGCACAGAGTGCAAGCGCCGTCGGGGTAGCCTAATAGGGGCTTGGAGCCCCCGCAGGCAATTACTCGCCGTAAACGTCGATATTGAACTTGGCGAAGTATTTGTCGTTCAAAGTCTTGTAGCTGCCGTTGCCGCGAATCGCCTTGATGGCGGCGTTGAGTTCGCCTTTGAGCGCGTCCTCGCCCTTACGCAAAGCGATGCCCGCGCCATAGCCAAAGTACTTGGGCTCTTTGAGGTCAGGGCCGGCCAGGGCGAATTTCTCGCCTTCGGGCTTGCTCAGGAATCCGCCGGTCACTTCCATGAAGTCGGCCACGGTACCGTCCAAGCGGCCCGATTTGATGTCCAGGTAGACCTGGTCTTGCGCTTCATAGGAGCTGACCACCACGCCTGCGGGCTTGAGCTCACCCATGGCATAGGCCTCTTGGGTGGAACCCTTGAGCACGCCGATTTTTTTGCCCTTGATGGAGGCGGGGTCGGTGTACTTGACGGTTTTCTTCAGCACGATGCGGCTGGGGGTGTTGTAGTACTTGTCGGTGAAGTCGACTTCCTTCATGCGGTCATCGGTAATCGACATGGAGCTGATGATGACGTCGTATTTTTTGGCTTTCAGGCCGGGGATCATGCTGTCCCAGACTTGCTCGACGAACACGCATTTGCGTTTGATTTGCTCGCACACCGCGTTGGCGATGTCCACATCAAAGCCGGTGGGCGTACCGTCGGCGGTCTTGAAAGTAAAGGGCTCGTAGGTCGGGTCGATAGCGACTTTGAGCTCGGCCGGGGCCGCAGCGGGTGCCGGTGCCGCAGCAGGCGCCGCCGCCTCTTCTTTTTTGCCGCAAGCGGCGACCATGGCCAGAACGGTCAGGCTCAGAAACAGTTTTTTCATGAAACAACCTTTGAAAAGTATGGAGTACCCCCGGACGCCAATGCCCGGGCGAGCCCAAGGATTCTAGGTCCAACGGTAAACTGCCGCAATGAACGCCCCCCTTGATGTCTCCTTTTTTGCACGCGCTGCCAAGCCGCTTGGCAGCTACCGCAAATACTGGGCGGCCCGCTTTGGTACAGCGCCGTTTTTGCCCATGAGCCGCTTGGAAATGGATAAGTTGGGTTGGGACAGCTGTGACATCGTCTTGGTGACGGGCGACGCCTACGTGGACCACCCCAGTTTTGGCATGGCCGTGATCGGGCGCATGCTGGAGGCCCAGGGCTTTCGGGTTGGCATCATCGCCCAGCCCGACTGGCAAAGTGCCGAGCCCTTTAAGGCGCTGGGCAAGCCCAATCTGTTTTGGGGTGTGACCAGCGGCAACATGGATTCCATGATCAACCGCTATACGGCCGACCGCAAAATCCGCACCGACGACGCCTACACGCCTGGCGACATCGGCGGCAAGCGCCCGGACCGGGCGGCCATTGTGTACAGCCAGCGCTGCCGTGAGGCCTTTAAAGACGTCCCGATCGTGCTTGGCGGCATCGAGGGCAGTTTGCGCCGCATTGCCCACTACGACTATTGGAGCGACAAAGTGCGCCGCTCCATCGTGGTCGATGCCAAGTGCGATCTGCTTTTGTACGGCAATGCCGAGCGCGCCATCGTCGAAATCGCGCACCGCCTGGCGGCGCGCGAGCCGGTGCAGGCGATTACGGACGTGCGCGGAACGGCCTTTGTGCGCCGCTCGGATGACCCCAGCGGCAAAGACTGGATCGAAATCGATTCGACCAGTGTGGACCTGCCGGGCCGCGTGGAGGCCCACTACAACCCGTATATGACGACCTCGGAGCTGGCCATCGAAAACGGCGCCAGCTGCGCCCGTGACGACGAAGCCGCCCTTGTGGCCCAGGCGGCGGAGCAAGAAGGTGCCGCCAAGCGGGCTGCGCCTGCGCCCAACGCATCCTCCCCACCCGGCCAGCAGACGCAAGCCATGGTTTTTGTCGCCAACCCGGCGCTCAAAGGCAAGCTCAAAGTGCCCCCGCGCGAGCGCTCGGTGATCCGCCTGCCCCGCTACGAGCAGGTGCGCAGCGACCCCGTGCTCTACGCCCACGCCAACCGCGTGCTCCATTTAGAAACCAATCCCGGCAACGCCCGCGCCTTGGTGCAAGCCCACGGCGAGGGCGCCAGCGCCCGCGATGTCTGGATCACGCCGCCGCCCATTCCCTTGACCACCGCCGAAATGGACATGGTGTTTGACCTGCCCTACGCCCGCAGTCCGCACCCGGCTTATGCCGACGAGGCTGGCAGCCACGACGGTGCAACCAAGATCCCGGCCTGGGAGATGATCCGCTTTAGCATCAACATCATGCGCGGCTGCTTTGGCGGTTGCACGTTTTGCTCGATCACCGAGCACGAGGGCCGCATCATCCAAAGCCGCTCAGAGGACTCGGTCATCAAAGAGATTGAGGACATTCGCGACAAAGTCAAAGGCTTTACCGGCACGATTTCCGACCTGGGCGGCCCTACCGCCAATATGTACCGCCTGGGCTGCCGATCGCCCGAGATCGAGGCGGCCTGCCGCAAGCCGAGCTGCGTCTACCCCGGCATTTGCCAAAACCTGACGACCGACCACGGCCCGCTGATCAAGATGTACCGCCGGGGCCGCGCGCTCAAGGGCATCAAAAAAATCCTGATTGGTTCGGGCCTGCGCTACGACCTGGCCGTCAAAAGCCCGGAGTACGTCAAAGAACTGGTGCAGCACCATGTGGGCGGCTACCTCAAGATCGCACCCGAGCACACCGAGCAAGGGCCTTTGTCCAAGATGATGAAGCCCGGTATCGGCAGCTACGACAAATTCAAGGCGCTGTTTGACAAGTACAGCGCCGAGGTGGGCAAAAAACAGTTTCTGATTCCGTATTTCATCGCCGCCCATCCGGGCACCAGCGACCAGGACATGATGCACCTGGCCGTCTGGCTCAAGAAAAACGGTTTTCGGGCCGACCAGGTCCAAACCTTCTACCCCAGCCCCATGGCCACCGCCACGGCGATGTACCACAGCGGACGCAACCCTTTGCGCAAAGTGCGCCGTGCCGTGGAGAGTGATGAGGAGAGCGTGGACATCGTGCGCGGCGAGAAGCGCCGCCGTCTGCACAAAGCCTTTTTGCGCTACCACGACCCTAACAACTGGCCTTTGCTGCGCGAGGCGCTCAAGACCATGGGGCGCGCCGACCTGATCGGCAACGGCAAACACCACCTGATTCCTACCTTCCAGCCGCTGACCGACGGCGGCTACCAAAGTGCGCGCCGCAAGAACTCGACGGCGGCACCGGCACCCCGCAAAGCTGCGGCCGTGAAGCCGGGCACCATGCTCACCCAGCACACCGGCCTGCCACCGCGTGCGGGCACGGGCGCTGCGGGCGCAGGGCGCAGGCGTAAGGCGACCTAAGCGCGGCCCCAATGAGGTCGTATTGAGTCTTGCGCGGGGCCGATTTGTGGCCTACGCCGGCCTATGCTTTAAGCCGCCGCGCCCCATTGCAGCGCCAGTTGGGTGCCTTCCAAAATTGCGCGTTTGGCGTCGAGCTCGGCGGCCACCGAGGCGCCCCCAATCAGGTGCACCGTCACGCCAGCGGCTTGCAGGTCCGCCTGTAAGGCGCGCTGGGGTTCCTGGCCGGCGCAGACCACCACCGTGTCCACCTGCAGCGTCATGGGCTGATCGCCCACGGTGATGTGCAGGCCGGCATCGTCGATGCGCTGGTAGCTCACGCGGTTGAGCATCTCTACCTCGCGGTTTTTGAGGGCGGTGCGGTGGATCCAGCCGGTGGTTTTCCCCAGGCCGTCGCCCACTTTGCTTTTCTTGCGTTGGAGTAAATAGATTTTTCGTGGCGGGGGTGCGATTTCGGGCGCTTGCAGGCCGCCACCAGTGCGGTATTGGCGGTCCACGCCCCACTCGGCAAAAAACTTGGCCGGGTCCAGGCTGGGGCTCACGCCTTCGTGCAGCAGGTATTCCGCCGTATCAAAACCAATGCCGCCTGCGCCAATCAGGGCCACGCGCTGGCCGACGGCACATTTGCCTTGCAGTACATCCAAATAGCTGCGCACTGTGGGGTGGTCTATGCCCTCGATGTCCGGGGTGCGAGGCAACACGCCGGTGGCCAGCACCACCTGGTCAAAGCCTTGCGCCACAAGGTCTTGCGCGCTGACTTTGGTGCCCAGGCGCAGGGCCACACCGGTCAGCGCAATTTGCTTGGCGTAGTAGCGCAAGGTCTCGTAAAACTCTTCTTTGCCGGGGATTTGCTTGGCAATATTGAATTGCCCGCCGATCTCGGAAGCGGCGTCAAACAAAGTGACGTCCAGGCCCCGGCGTGCAGCGTTGGTGGCAAAGGCCAAGCCGGCCGGCCCCGCGCCCACGACGGCGATGCGCTCGCGCCGGGGCGCTGGCGTTTCGATCAGGATCGTCTCGTGGCAGGCACGCGGATTGACCAGGCAGGAGGTGATCTTTCCGCCAAAAGTGTGGTCCAGGCAGGCCTGGTTGCAGCCGATGCAGGTATTGATTTCGTCGGCCCGGCCTTGTGCGGCCTTGAGGACAAAGTCGGCGTCGGCCAGCAGGGGGCGGGCCATGGAGACCATGTCGGCCATGCCGTCGGCCAAAATTTGCTCGGCGATCTCGGGCGTGTTGATCCGGTTGGTCGCCACCAGCGGTATACCCACTTTGCCCTTGAGCTGCTCGGTCACCCAGGCCCAGGCGGCGCGCGGTACTTTGGTGGCAATGGTGGGAATGCGCGCCTCGTGCCAGCCAATGCCGGTGTTCAAAATCGTCACGCCCGCCGCTTCCAGGGCCTGGGCCAGCGCGATCACCTCGGGCAGCGTGGAGCCGCCCTCGACCAAATCGAGCATGGACAGCCTGAAAATAATGATGAAGTTGGGCCCCACCCGCGCACGGGTAGCGCGCACCACTTCCAGTGGAAAACGGATGCGGTTGTCGTAGCTGCCGCCCCACTGGTCCTCGCGCAAATTGGTGTGCTTGGCGATGAACTCATTGATCAGGTAGCCCTCCGAGCCCATGATCTCCACGCCGTCATACCCCGCGCTTTGCGCCATGGCGGCGCTGTGGGCATAGTCTTCAATGGTTTGCACGATTTCGTCATGCGTCAGCGGGTGCGGCAAATAGGGGTTAATGGGCCCTTTGATGGCGCTGGGTGCCACCAGGTCCGGGTGGTAGGCGTAGCGGCCAAAGTGCAGCACCTGCATGGCAATTTTGCCGCCAGCATCATGCACCGCCTGGGTGACCACCTTGTGCTTGTCGGCGTCTTCCTGGCAGCTCATGCGGGCGCCGCCGGGCAAGGGGCGGGCGCGGTCGTTGGGGGCAATGCCGCCCGTGACGATCAGGCCCACGCCGCCGCGTGCGCGCTCGGCATAGAACGCAGCCATGCGCTCAAAACCGCCTTTGACTTCCTCCAGGCCCACATGCATGGAGCCCATGAGTACGCGGTTTTTGAGGGTGGTAAAGCCTAAATCGAGAGGCGCTAACAGATGCGGGTAAGGTGTCAAGATGCAATCCTTTAGGGGTTCAGCGTGAGATACGGCAAGTCTTTTCCAGCCGCCAAAGCGTCCAATCGGGCACAGGGCGGCTAGGGGCCATGCGGGCTGAGCCAGATGATAGAGGCAATAATCGCAGCTTAAGGACCGACCGGTTTGTGTCAACTGAGAGCTCAAATCCAGCGGTCTGTCTACAAAAAGGGGGTTATTGCGTGAATTCCGATGTACAGAGTGGGGATCTTTTTCCGGAATTGCCCAAGCCCGCGCCTATGCCCGCACCCCGTAAACGCAAAGCCAGCCCGCCAGTGGTGGCCCCCGCAGCAGCACCCGCCGCAAAAGCGATAAAAGGGCAAGAGGCTGCAGCGCCGCCTTCGATGCCCGACCCGCAGGCCTGCGCCCAATGGCTCGATGCCCACCCCGACTACCGCGTACTGCGGCGCTTGCCAGTGCAGCTCGATTGGCGCGGTGCGCAGGCCAAGGCGATCACGCGCATTGTGGTGCTCGATACCGAAACCACTGGGCTGGAGCACGCCAAAGACAAAATCATTGAGCTGGCGATGTTGCGCCTGAGCGTGGACAGCAGCACAGGTGTCCCGCAAGGCCGGGTGGAAGTGTTTGACCAGTTGGAGGATCCGGGTTTTCCGATTCCCAAAGAGGTCACGGCGCTGACCGGACTGCGCGATGACGATGTGCAGGGCCAAAAATTAGACGAGGCCTTGATTGCGCACATGCTGCAAGGCGTGGACCTGGTGATTGCGCACAACGCCGGCTTTGACCGGCCGTTCTGCGAAGCCCGCATTCCTGCGTTCCGAGACATTCCTTGGGCCTGTTCGTTTGCCGATATTGACTGGAAGACCTTGGGGCAAAGTTCCAGCAAACTCGAATCTTTGGCCCTCGCCCAAGGTTGGTTTTACGACGCGCACCGCGCTGAGATGGATTGCCACGCTTTGCTCGCCGTTCTGACGGCGCCGCTGGCCCAATCACCCGCCGAGATCGGCATGGCGCGCTTGCTGGCCGCCGCGCGCGCGCCCTCGTACCGCCTGTACGCCACGCACGCGCCTTTCGAGTCCAAAGACCTGCTTAAAGCCCGTGGCTACCGCTGGAACGCTGAGCAGCGCGTGTGGTTTACCCGCCTGGGCGACGAAGGCGCGTTGCAAACCGAATGCCAGTGGCTCAAAGCGCAGGCCTACGGCGGGCGCAATGCGGTAGTCGCCATCGAGCAGATGGACGCCTTGGGCAAATACTCGTCGCGCCCAGGCCGCATGACGCAGCGCCAGTTATGAAAGCCAAGCTTCTGAGCGTGCAGGCCGGGCAGGTGCGCAAGGTGCTGATTCAGGGGCGCCTGGTGCCCAGCGCCATGCGTAAAGTGGCCCAGAGCGGCCCGGTGCAGCTCGCCGCGCTAGGCTTGCTGGCCGACGAACAAGCCGATTTGACCGTGCACGGCGGGCTGGACAAAGCGGTGTATGCCTACCCCGCAGAGCACTACGATTTTTGGCGCGCAGCCCGGGCCGAGGCCGGTCTCGATGCGATCGACACCAGCCTGGACTTTGGCGCCCTTGGCGAAAACCTGAGCTTGCAAGGCCTGCTCGAAGCCGATGCCTGGGTAGGCGACGAGCTGCACTTTGCCCACTGCCGCCTGCGCGTGACCGAGCCGCGCGAACCCTGCTTTAAGTTCAATGCCGCCATGGGTTTTTCGGGCGCCTCCAAGCTGATGGCGCAAAGCGGTTTTTGCGGCTTTTATTTGGCCGTAGACACGCCCGGCACCCTAAGCGCAGGCGAAGACTGCGAACTCGTGCCCGGCCCGCGCCGCGTCTCTATCGCCGAGCGTTTTGCCGCCAAGATGTTCAAGCACCTGCGCTAGGCGCGTACTCAGGCGCTGATATTGCATTCCCGGCGCAAAAGCGCCAAGGCGTCGTGCAAGGCGTAATCGGCATCGCTTTGCAGCGTGGCCTGGGCCTCTTCCACAAAGCTGTCCCACATACGCAGATAGTCAGCCTGGTAGGCCGCTGGCGCGTGGGTCAGCACAAAGTCGCGCGCAGCCTGGGTTTGCAGGCCGTTTTTGCGAATTTTGCGGATCAGGGTGCCTGCCGCTTTTTCAGTGAGCAGGGTTTTGTCCGCACTGCCCGCTGCCACGCACAGCAGCAAAGTGAGCAAAGAGCCTTCGTCGTCATGGCCGCCGGTGGCTTTGGTCCAGGCGCTGGAGACCTGGCGCTCAAAATCTTCCACCAGCGCCAGGCCGTCTTCCAGCCAGAAATAGCGCCCGGTGAAGGCTGGGTTGTTGGCAAACAGCTTGCGCGGGGACTCGCCGCTTTCCATGATGCGGCCCCAGTCGGCCTGCACGCTGGCCATCAAAGCTTGGGCGGCGCCAGCGCAGTCGGCAGGCATTCCTTTGGGCAGCGGCAGCGGCGGGGGCGTTGGGCTGGCTGCGTATTTCTTGCGCAAAGCCTGTACCGTGGCCGCAAACGCCGGCCAGTCGGGGCTTGCTTTGCGTTTGGCCAGGCTCCAGAGCAAGGCGGTGCGGATGACGGCTTCGGCGTCGGGGCCTTCCTCGTGCAAGCTGTCTATGTCGATCTCCCATTGCGCCGCGCACCACACGGCTGCTGCCATCACCTGGGCGACGCGGGCGCGCTTATCCAGTTCGGCGCGGTAATCGGCCCAGTTTTTGAAGGTCCAGCGCTCCAGCACGGGGATGTGCTCATCGCCAAAGCCGCGCCCGTCTTGCATGCCAAAGTGGGTGTTTTGCGGCATGGCAATTAGCGCTTTGAGCAGGTCCGAGCCGCCTTTGGAGCGCGAGAGTAGCGAATGTTCGCGCAGCGCCAGCGCGGCGCGGTGCAGATCGCCTTGGCAGCTTTCCTGCAGGTACAGGCTGATGAGCTGGACCATGCGCTCGCGGGCTTTTTCCAGGTCCGGGCGCAAATACTCGGTGCCAAAGTAGCGGGCGATTTGCACCATGCCTTTGGGCGCTTCTACGCGCATGGCGGCGATGCGCGCCGCGTCGATCAGGCCGTGGGCCACACCATAGGCCAGAGCTTTTTCAAAAAATGGCCGCTCGTCAAAAAGCGCCATGCCGCCGCTGGCGGGCGCTGAGGTAGGCGTCGGTGTGCTCATGCGGTTTGCCAGCCCGTGGCGATCAAATCGCGGACTCTTCGTCGGCATCGAGCGCGGCTGGCGTGGCTTTGCCGCGGTCGGTGTCGCCGGTTTCGACTTTGCCGTCGTCTTCTTCAAGCTCGAATTCTTCGCCGCGCCCTGCGTCAAAGGCACGGGCTTTGGCCCGCAACACCAGCAGCGTTTCGATGAACAGGTCCACGCACTGGTAGCGCAAGGTGTAGGCCATTTGCATCCAGTCCTGGTCAGCGACTTCGTCCTCGTCAATGCGCGGCTTGGCATAGGCGTTGGCGTACAAATCGGTCTCGGAGATCATCTCGCCGTCGTCTTCGGCGGTGTCAAACAGGCCAGTGCGGGCAAAAGCCTCGACGCGGCTCCAGCGCTCGGCAAAGTAGTCTGCCAGCGCTTCGCTGCCGCCTTCGAGCTCGCCAATGGCCGTCAAAAACTCCACCGGGTCGCCCCCCGAGCGAAAAATCACCGAATTGATCATGCCGCGCAAATGCGTGCGGCTCAAATCCTTGTATTGTTTTTCGATGACCACGGCGCGGGCAAATTGCTCGGGCGAGACCAGCAGATTGACCACCGACTCCTTGGAGTTATCAAACTCGCGGATGACGGCCAGGATGTCCTTGGGCGGCAGCTGCTCGAGCACCACCATCAGCGCTTGGTCGCCCTCGGCATCGGCCAGTTCGACCAGCGCGCGCTCGGCGCCGGAAATATCGCCTGCGGCAATCAGGCTTTGGGTTTTAGAGATCAGGGCGAGGTGTTGGCTCATGGTGGGTTTCCTTGTGGGCTAGGGCGCACGCGGGTTTATTCCTTGCGGTCAAAACCTTGCTCTGCCATCCAGTCGTTGCCCGCTTCTTCGGCAGCGCGGGCTTCTTGCTCTTCCTCGGACTCGGCGTCCTCGTCCTCGTGGTCTGCGTTATCGTCAGCGGCTGGCTGGCCCGGTGTGTGGTGGAACAAATATTCCATGGCGGCGGCCAGCACCATGAAGGCATCGCCGCCAGGCTCTTTGCACAGTTCCTGCGCCAGGGGCTCGGCCCAAGCCTCCAGGCTGACCGAGGCTGCCAGGCTGGCCCAGTCGGGTAGGGCGCTGGCGTCGCGGCCCACCAGCGCGTCCATGGCAGACGGCTTGCCAAAGCGCATGCCTTGGTGGAACACGATGGCCACCATTTCGGGAGCGGAGGCCATCATTTGGCGCAAGAAAGGCAGTTCTTTGCGGCGCTGGGCCAGGCGTTGGCGCAGCACGTTTTTGCCTTCAGAGTCAAAGGCCATGTCGTTGATTTCGGCCTCGTAGGCCGAGCGCAACTGCGCAAAATAGGGCGAAAGCTTCATGGTGTGGGGTTTGCTTGTTGCAGCACTTTGTCCAGGTAGGGGTTCCAAATATCGCTGGCCGTTTGCAGCGGGTCGTCCAGCAGGTTGCGACGGCGGTTGTCGTCGTAGGCTTGGCGGCGGGTCTCGTCGCTAAGCACCTCGTAGGCTTGCTGCACTGCCCGAAAGCGCGCGGGCGCCTCCGGGTCGCTGTTGCGGTCGGGGTGGTAGGCGGCGGCAAGCTGGCGAAACGCCTTTTTGATATCGGCGAGGCTGGCGCTGCCGCGCAGGCCCAGGGCGCTGTACTGGTCCGTCATAGCCCGCTATTGTCGCCGCCTTGGGCAAGGGTGGCCTTTTAAATCGGCAGACCCACCAGGTCGTGCCCTTGGGTGGCGACGATGCGCGCCCGGGTGAATTCACCCACTTTCAAGGTTTTGCTGATTTTTTCGGGGGGTAGCAAGCGCACCACGCCGTCAATTTCGGGCGCGTCGGCGTAGCTGCGGCCCACGCCGCCTTTTTTGCCCAGACCGGGCGCGGAATCGACCAGCACTTGCATGGTCGCGCCAATGCGCCGGCGCAGGCGCTGGGCCGAGACTTCCTCGGCCACCGCCATAAAGCGGGCGCGGCGCTCTTCGCGCACTTCCTGGGGCAGCATGCCCGGCAGTTCGTTGGCCGTGGCGCCATGGACTGCGCTGTAAGCAAAGCAGCCGGCACGGTCGATTTGGGCGGCGCGCACAAAGTCCAAGAGGTGTTCAAACTCCGCCTCGGTCTCGCCCGGAAAACCGGCGATAAAGGTGCTGCGCACCACCAGTTCGGGGCAAGCCTCGCGCCAAGCGGCGATGCGCTCGAGGTTGCGCTCGCCACTGGCCGGGCGCTGCATGCGCTTGAGCACATCGGGGTGGCTGTGCTGCAGCGGTACGTCCAGGTAGGGCAAGACCAGACCTTGGGCCATCAGCGGCAGCAGCTTGTCCACCGTGGGGTAGGGGTAGACATAGTGCAG
>CAMATX010000040.1 GCA_945861345.1 Comamonas sp. lk | reverse complement strand
AGACCTGGTCGATGCCACCCGTTCGGGCCAATGGTGTGCCCAGGGCCTGAGCCCGCGCGCGGGGGTGGCGCTGCTGCGCGCGGCCACGGCCAAAGCCCTGATGGCGGGGCGCGACTATGTCGCCCCCGACGATGTACAGGCCCTCTGGCATCCGGTCGCCGCACACCGTTTGGTGCCGCTGCGCCACCCCACCGCTTCCCATACCGCGCAGGTGCAGGCGCTGCTAGCCTCGGTGGCTTTACCGTGATGGCCGGCGCGCTGCGCCGACGCTGGACGCAATGGTGGCAGGCCCGCCACCGTCCTTGCGAGCGCTTGCTGCTAACGCAGCGCAATGTCTACATCTTGCCCACAGCGGCCGGTGGGATGCTGGCGCTCACAGTGCTGGTGATGCTGATTGCGTCTATCAATTTCCAGCTCAATATGGGCTATCTGCTGACGTTTTTGCTCGCTGGCAGCGCCACGGCCGGCATGCTGGCCGGGCACGCCACCTTGCGCGGTCTGACGCTGCATTTGCGCGCGCCTGAACCCGTATTTGCCGGCCAGCACTGCCTGCTGCGCGTGCAGTTGCACAATCCGGCCCGCGCTGCGCGCTATGGCGTGGGCCTGGCCCTGGACGCGCAGGCCGATAGCGCGGGCCTGTGCACCACGGTGGCGGGCGCGGCCGCGCTGGATATCGCCTGGCTGGCACCGGCACGCGGGCGCTTGGCCCTGCCCCGGCTGCGGGTCTTTACCCGCTTTCCAATGGGCATGTTCCGCGCTTGGGCCTTGTGGCAACCGGCGGGAAACGTGCTGGTCTACCCTGCTGCGCAAGTGGATGCGCCGCCCTTGCCATCGGCCCCGGCGCCGCATGGCGCAACACAGCACAGCTGCGCCGCACCCGGCACCGACTTCGAAGGCCTGCGCCCCTACCGCGCGGGCGATCCGCCCAAATCCATTGTCTGGAAAAAAGTCGCCCAGGCCGTGGCGCGCGGCAGCGCAGACCTGGTCAGCCGCGACAGCACAGCGCCTCGGGCTGGCGGGGATCTCATTTTGGATCTGCCCAGCACCGGTCTTCAGGAATTGGAGCAGTCACTCTCGCGCTTATGCGCCTGGGTACTCGCGGCCCATGGGGGTGGATTGCGCTTTGGCTTAACACTGCCCGGGCAGACCATTGCCGCCGATGCGGGCCCGGCCCACCGCGACCGATGCCTCAGGGCCCTGGCCCTATGCTGAGAAACAAACCCCTGACCCAAGGCCAGCGCGATGAGCTGGCGCTCTTGTTGGTGCTGGCAGTCACGGTGCTGCCCCATGCCATGGCCCTGCCGCTCATTTGCAGCGCGCTGGCGATACTGGCACTGCTGATGCGCGGGGCCGTCGTGTTCGGGGCCATGGCGGTGCCGAGCAAATTCTTGCCTTTGGGCATGCTGGTGCTGGGCGTACTGGCCATTCGCTGGCAATTCCAGACCGTGCTTGGCACCGAGGCGGGCGTGGCTTTGGTGGTGTTGCTGCTGGCGCTCAAAACCTTGGAGATGCGTGGCACACGCGATGTGTTGGTGGTCTTTTTCCTGGGTTTTTTCACCATCCTGACCCAGTTTTTGCACGCGCAAACACTGCCCAGCCTGGTGCTGATGCTCGCAGGTGCCTGGGGGCTGCTGACCGTCGTGGTGCGCGCCCATATGCCTGGCCCCGCAAGCACGGTGCGCCAGGCCGCCGGTGTGGCACTGCGCTTGACGGCGGGGGGCGTGCCGGTGATGGCCATGCTGTTTGTATTGTTCCCGCGCATCGGGCCCCTGTGGGGCGTGCCAGAGGACCAAACTACCGGCCGTACCGGCCTGTCCGACACTATGGCGGTGGGCAGCATGTCTGAACTGAGCAACAACCCGGCCATTGCCCTGCGTCTGCGCTTTGAGGGCGAGGCGCCTGATCCGCCAGACATCTACCTGCGCGCCCATGTATTTGGCCACTTTGACGGACGGCAATGGACGAGCCTGGCGCCCGACCTGCCCTCGCCCAGCCACGCCGCGCGCGACCTGCGCGTGCAGGGCACGCCGCTGCGCTACGAGGTCACCCTGGAGCCGCACCATTCGCAGTGGCTTGCGGTGCTCGAATCGAGCCCCTTGGCGCCGGTAGCCCAGGGCCTGCAGAGCAGCCCAGGCGCCGACCTGCGCTGGCTTAGCCACCAGCCGATAGACGAGCCGCTGCGCTACCAGGCGCAAAGCTATACGCAGTTTAGCTATGGCAGTTCGCTCTCGGCCCAGGAGCTGCAGGCCTGGATGCTGCTGCCGCCGGGCTACAACCCGCGCACCTTGCAATGGGCCGCATTGCTGCGCAGCGACCCCGCCCTGCGCGGCACCGACGCCCAAACCCTGAGCCAGTGGCTGCTGCGCCAACTCAAGCACGACGGCTACCGCTACACCCTGGCGCCGGGCAGTTACGGGCGCAACAGCGTCGATGAGTTTTGGTTTGACCGCAAAGCCGGCTTTTGCGAGCACTTTGCCTCAGCCTATGTGGTGATGATGCGCGCCATGGGCGTGCCCGCGCGGGTGGTCACCGGCTACCAAGGCGCCGAGCGCAACCCCATCGATGGCCTGTGGACGGTGCGCCACAGCGACGCACACGCCTGGGCCGAAATCTGGCAAAGCGGCCAAGGCTGGATTCATGTGGACCCCACAGCGGCTGTGGCGCCCTCGCGCATTGAGGGCAATAGCCGTCTGGCTGAGTCAGACGTGCTGGCGCCTCTGCGCGCTGGCAGCGGCCCAGGGCGCCTGTGGCTGCCGCTGCGCCAGAGCTGGGAGGCGGCCAATTACCGCTGGAATTTGTGGGTCACTGGCTACGATCAGCAGCGCCAAATGCAGCTGCTCTCCGATATGGGCATCTCCAGCCCCCAGTGGCAAGACCTGGCCTGGCTGCTGTGCGCGGTGCTGGGTTTGGGCATTGCCGCAGTGGCCGGTTGGTCATGGCGCCAACGCGGCGCGCACAGCCCCTGGCGGCGTCTGCGCAGCGCCTTGGCGGGCGAGCTTACGGCCCTGGGATTGGCGCCGCAGGACCACCACACGCCGCGCCAATTTGCCGCGATGCTTGCCCAACGCTTCGGGCAGGCGAGCGAGCCCATCGGACAGTGGCTGAACGACTTGGAGCAGGCCCATTACGCGAACCGCCCCAACGCGGCAGTTTGGCGCAGTTTGCAGCGGCGTTTGCGGCGCCTGCCCTGGGCCAAGCTGCGCTAAAACAAGCCCCATCGAACTTAACTAAACTGTGCGTATGCCGATGTCTGGCATAACATGGGCCATTCGCACCATGTGCGCCGCAGAGCGCAGACCACAGCGGGCGATCGTATGAACCTCACACTCATTATTCTGATCTTCTTTTTCCTAGCGGCGGTGATCACGGCGGCGGTGCTTTATTACCTGACGCTCCAAAACTTGGCCGCTGTCAAGCGCGAGGTGGATAAGCTGCGCACCCAGGCCGACGACGCCCGCGCAAGCGCCGTACTGCGCAATGAACGTGCGCGCTGCTACCAACAACTGCTGGCGCTGGAGTCTGGCCTGCAAAGCCAGCCGCGCGAGAGCCTGGGCGCCGAGGAACTGGCCATGGTGGACATCAACCGTGAAGAAATCCGCAATTGCGTCGAAGCACTCAAGCGCTCGGGCAATTGGATGGGCCTGCCCTACGACCTAGACTGGCAAGACATGTGGGAAAACCTGCCGGCCCTTCAAAAGCTCTACCGCGTGACCGTGGTACAAGAAGCCGGTCAGGGCACTGCCGGCGCGACCAGCCCCGCTGCGCCGCCGCCGTCTGGCGCTGCGGCGGCCACAGCGACGGCCGACCTGCCCGCATTGCCTAAGCCCAGCGGGCAGCCCCAAGTGATGGCCCAGGCTGTCAAAAATATGATGAACCGGTAAAGGACCTTGCGATGCGCACAACTGCTGCCCTGACCCTGCTTGCGCTATGCCTTCTGAGCCCCAACGCCCAGGCCGGCCTGTGGGAAGAGGGCTACGAGGCCTACCAGCGCAAAGACTATGCAACGGCAGTGGCCAAATGGAATGTCGTGGCAAACACCGGTGACCGCGAGGCGCAGTCCTTGTTGGGCATCATGCACTTTGCCGGCCAAGGCACACCGCAAAGCTACCCACAGGCCATTGTTTGGCTGCGCCGCGCCGCCGCGCAGGGCGAACCCAAAGCGCAGTTCAAGCTGGGCAATATGTATGCTAACGGCCAAGGCTTTGACCGGGATTACCAAAAGGCAGCGATGTGGTACGTGATTGCCGACCTGTCAGGCCATCCCGAGGCGGGCAAGTCGATCAAAAAAGCGGCCGCCGAGATCAGCGAGTCCGATTTGGTGGTAGCGCGCCGCTGGGCGCAGACCTGCATCAAGCGCGAGTTCAAGAGCTGCGAATAAGCGCCCACCAAGCGCGCTTACTCTTTCTTGACCGTAATGCTCATGCGCCGGTTGCGCGGGTCTTTGGGGTCATTGGTGTTAAAGGGTACGGTGTCGGCCACGCCCTCAATTTGCACAAATCGGTCCGGTTTGATGCCGTTTTTCTCCAGCGTCGCGCGTGTGGCCTCGGCACGCTCAACCGACAGCAGCCAGTTATTGCGGCCATCTTTGTTGGCAAAAGGTGTCGCGTCGGTATGACCGCGCACGGCAATTTTGTTGGGCATAGCCGCCAGTGATTTGGCAATTTCGGCCAACAGCGCCTGCGCTTTGGGCTGCAACTTGGTGGTGCCCAGCGGGAACATCGAGAAATCGGCTTTGTCGATCACCTCAATGCGCAGCCCATCCTTGTCGCGCACAAATTGCACCTGCGTTTGCACCTGCTCGAGCGCCGGATTGGAGGCCATCATTTCCTTGACGTCCTGCTCCATCTGGTCCATCTTGCCTTTTTCACTGCCCTGGGAGCCGCTTTCGCCTTCGCCGGAGCCGGGCGACTGGTTTTGCGTTTTGGCGTCGTTGTCGCGCGCGTTTTCACTGTTGGGCGAGGGGTCGTTTTCGGTGGGGCCGCCTTCAGACTTTGGGGTTAGGCGCTCCATGAGCCCGTTTTGCTTAGCGGTGTAGGGGAATCCGTCCGGATCGATGATGGAGCGTCCGCCCATGATGCCGTTAGAGCCGGCCAGTGCGCCCATCGTGATGGCGCTTTGCGAGGCAGGTTTGAAGTAATCGGCTACGCTTTTGCGCTGCGAGTCGTTGGTGGCGCCCAAAATCCACATCAACAAGAAGAAGGCCATCATGGCCGTCATCATGTCGGCCAGCGCGATTTTCCAGCCGCCGCCATGGGCGCCGCCGTGGCCAGCGGCAATTTTCTTAACAATAATGGGCGCAAGGGGCGCATCCTCCTCGGGCGCCGCAACGTCTTCAGCGCCCGGCTGAGCAGCACCTGCGGGGACTTCTTCTACCTTCGGCGCTTCAGTGGCCATGCTTACTTCCCGCGCAGCCCGTCAAATACTTCGGCAAAACTAGGTTGGTTGTGGTGGCCGATACAGACGCGCGCGGCTTCCAAACTCAGCGGCATGGGGTGGCCGTGCAAGGTGCCGATGATGATTTGCTTGACCGTGTGATACATGCAGGCCTCGTCCTCAATAATCTGCTCCAGGCGCTTTGCAATGGGCTCGAAAAATCCGTAGGCCAAAAACACGCCGATGAACGTTCCCACCAGGGCCGCGCCCACCAGGCCGCCTAGCACCGCCGGCGGCTGGTCGATGTTGTCCATGGTCTTGACCACGCCCATCACGCAAGACACGATACCCAGCGCCGGCAAGGCACCTGCCAAAGTAGCAATGGCACCCGAGGCCTTCAGTTCGTCGTTGTGGTGGGTTTTGATGGCAGCGTCCATGATGTCTTCGATCGCCGTGGTGCTGATCGTGCCCTGGGAGACGACCATCAAACGTACGGTGTCACAAATCAGGTGCAACAAGGCATGGTCAGCAACGATTTTGGGGTATTCGCCGAAAATCGCGCTCGACTCTGGGTTCTCGATGTGGGCTTCCAGGGCCACGGCGCCCTCGGTTTTCAGGGTCTTCATGACCTTGGACACGCAAAAAATCGCGTTCAAGTAATCGTCTTTGTGGTACTTGGAGCCCTTGAAGGTGCGGCCAATGCCGGCAAACACCGCCTTGACGACATCCGGGCTATTGCCAATGAGCATGCCGCCAATGGCTGAGCCGAGAATACACCAGCCTTCAATAGGGGCAGCATGCGCGAAGGTACCGAGTTGCCCGCCGCCAACCAAAAAGCTGCCGAACACGCAAATATTCAAGAACACAATCCCGAAGATGCCAAACATAGTCGTTCCCAAAAGGACGGTTTGATGAGCCCAAGGCCTAGCTCAAACCTGTAAAGGCCACACAAAGGTGGCCCGCTAAAATCTATTGCTGCCGGCCCCCATGGACCGGCATTGTGCCCTTAATGCAGCTTGGCTTGCGCCGGCAGCAAAGTGGGCAATTGCTCCCACGCCATGCGGATTTCCGACATCAAGCCATGCACTTCCTTGATGGCTTCCATGTCATTGTGCGCATTGGCGAAAATCAGACGGCGGGTCACATAGTTGTACAAATCATTCAAGTTTTGTGCCAACTCGCCGCCTTTGGTGAAGTCCAGGGCACCTTGCAAGCCAACCACGATACGGCTGGCACGGGCAATGCACTTGCCTTTTTCCTGAATAGCCCCATGGGCCAAATGGCCTTGGGCCTGCACCAGGCTGTCAACCAGGCCGTCAAACAGCATCTGGATGAGCGCCACGTTATTGGCCACGGACGCCTGGGACGCCAAATTGTCTGATCCGTAAGAATCCATCGCCTTGAAGTGAACTCGCATGTCTTTTTCTCCTACTGGGTTGCTGTACACAGTAGACATCGACGCGCTCTTCAAAAACTTGAGCGTTTTGGCAATATCGGTCACGGCGCCACCTTTTGCGGCTTGGGCTTGGTCCGCTCCTCAATTCCGAGGGAGATGCGCAGCTTTTTGACGATGCCGGTGAGCAACTGGCTGATGCGCGACTCGGTCACCCCCAGCACTTCGCCAATCTCCTTGAGGTTAAGCTCTTCCACATAATAGAGAGACATCAATAACTGGTCGCGCTCGGGCAAATCCGCAATGGCCCCGGTCACGGCACGCATGAAATCCTCGTGCTCAACGATGGCATCGGGCTGGCGCGAACGCTCGTCGGCGATGCCCAGCACCTCGTCATTGATCACTTCCATGGACAAGGTCTCAAAACGCTTGGCATTGCCACGCTTTTTCTGGAATTCTTCCAAATCGTCGCCCATGTGTTCGGCCAATTCCGATTGGGTGGGCGCCCGGCCCAGCTCGCTGGCCAGGAAATTAATCGCTTCGTTTTCCGACTTATTAAAGGCCACCGCCGAGCGGGGCAGGTAAGACAGCTGGCGCACTTCGTCCAAAATGGCACCGCGCACCCGGCTTAATGCGTAGCTCTCAAACTCCACGCCTTTGGAGGAATCAAAGGAGCGCGCGGCCTCCAACAGGCCGATCATGCCCACCTGAATGAGCTCGTCGAGCTCCATAAACGGTGGAATACGCACCTTCAGGTGCAGGGCCACCCGCTTGACCATGCCCAAATGCGCCATGACCAGCGCTTCGCTAGCGTCATGCACATCGTGGTAGAGGCTTGTCGGGTTGACCATGGGCTTTAGGCTTGGTGGCGTACCAGGCGCTCGACAAAAAACTGCATTCCTCCCGAGAAATTCTCGATAGGCGCCATCTGGGTCACCGATTTGGCCAGGCGCTTGAAGTCGCGCGCCGCATTGCTGCGGGGGGCAAACTCCAACACCGGCTCGTATTTCTTGTGCGCGGCCAGGATGGCATCGTCGTTTTCGATGGATCCGAGGTAGTGCGTCGTGAAATTGAGAAACTGGGCGCACACCTGGTTGATGCGCCGGTACAGGTTTTGCCCGTCGGCCTGGCTGTTCACCGCATTGGGGACGATGTAAATTTCGTTGAGGTCGTAGTCCTGGATCAGCACTTTGATAGTGCCGTAGGCGTCGGCGATAGACGAGGGGTCGTCCCGCACCACAATAAACCGGCGCTGGCAGGCGCCCATAAACGTGAGTACCGTCGGTGAGATGCCCGCCGCCATGTCCACGATCAGGTAGTCAATTTCGTCTTCCAGGGCACTGAAGGATTGCACAATGCGGGATGCTTGCACGCGTGTGAGCGATGCCAACTCCTTCACGCCGGAGGCCCCTGGCACCAGCATGACGCCATGGCGGGAGGTGACGATGATCTCTTGCAGCGTCTTTTGGCCACTCATAAAGTGGCTTAAGTTAAAAGGGCAGACACAGCCCAAAGCAATTTGCGCGTTGGCCAGGCCCATATCGGCGTCGAACAGCATGACCCGGTGGCCGGCCATTTTGAGGGCGATCGCAAGATTGACCGCAGCGGTCGTCTTACCAACGCCCCCTTTGCCACTTGCAATTCCGATGACCTCTGTACGCGACGTTTTATTCATTGTGAACCAGCAAAAACTCAGTTAAAAGGCCCGCGCATCCCCCGGGGACTGGCAGGCGTAAACAAGCGCGGCGACGGCGGCGGGAGCTTGGAAGACAAGGGTTTTGACACCTGAATCGGGGCGATGGCCGAGATCGGCCCTATGGTCTGTGGCGCCCTCGAAATCTGGGCAACCGCCATCTCCACCAACGAACCGGCACTCAAATCTTGCTTCAAAGCCCCCAACTGGGCTCCATCGCTCGCCGCCGATAGCGCAAGAAAATTATCGCAGAGAAACTCCACCAGGGGCCAAGGCTGCACCGATTCGTCTAATTTACTGACCATCAGGCTGTTCCAGCGGATGCCCGAGGCACGCAAAGCGCGGCGCAAAGTGGCCGTGGAAGCGTCTGCCGCCACCAGCGCATGGGTCTGGCACGCGGGGCAAACCGCCTGCACTTCGGTCACCCGCTCGGCCATATGGGTGCCCGAGGTATCGATCAACACCAGCGTGCGCGAAGCCAATTGACCGAGCACGGCGGTCAGAGCGGCCGTGCTGTCGGCGACAAAACACTCCACGCCGGCTTGGGCGGCTAAGGCCTGGGTTTGGGCCCACGCGCCTACGCGCTCGTCGCGATAACTGACGATGGCGACCTGCCCCAAACCGTGCTGCGACGCAGCATTTCGCGCCAAACGCACCACCATGGTGGTTTTGCCCGAACCGGAGGGGCCGGCAATCAGGTGCACACCGCGGGTGGGAATTTCCACGCTAGGCCGGTGCGAGACTTGTTCGAGCTGACCGCGCACGGCGAGCAAGGCCTCGTCTTCGCTGCGCATGTCTTTGACGGTATCGAGCAGCAAGGTACGCAGACCGGTCGGCATGCCTGACTGCGTAAAGGAGCGCATCATTTCATCAACTTCGGGGGCGAGGCGGTGTCCGCTGTGCCAGCCGGGTTGCTGTTGTGTCATATGAAATTCGCGGCGCAAAGCGGCCAATTCATCGCGAATCAGGTCCATGATTTCGCCGTTGACGAAATCCTGGCCGGTTTTCGCCTCGGCCTGAAGCACCGCAAGGCTGCGGTCGGAGGCGGCGTTTTTAAACACTTCTTTGGCAGTTTCTTTGGCCGCTTCGGATTTGGGTTGCGACTGGGCTTTGGCCAGCTGTTGCTTAAAGCCGGTGGACGAGTTGAGCAAAACGGCGGCACTGGCGTCGCCACCGCCGGCATGGGCTGTCTCTTCGATATCAATGGCTACCACCAACTCGGTTTGGCCGCCTATGCTGTGGTTGGAGATGACCAGCACGTTGCGCCCATACAAGGCCATGGCTTTTTCGGTGGCACTCTTGGTGTCATTGGCCAAAATTCGTTTGAGTTCCATGGTGGGTGTCTCTCAGGGTAATTAGATAGAGGCTGCCAGGACACGCGTCCTGTTATTGCAAGCCCTCTTTGGGTTCTGCGTGCACGGTGTGGATGACTTTGACCGACTGGTCGTCCGGAATCTCGGCGTAGGACAGGACGGACAACTCGCTCACGCGGTGGCGTGCGGCTTTGGACAGCCAGGGGCGAATCGCGGGCGAGACGACCAGAACGGCGGCGTGGCCCAGGTCTTCGACCGCTTTGGTGCCATCGCGCAGCGCGGAAAACAGGCGCTCGGCCAGGCCAGGCTCGATGACCACGTTTTGGCCCTGGCTTTGCTGCTGCAACACGCTGTGCAGCAGCTGCTCCAGGCCGGGATCCAAGGTCATGACAGAAAGCGTTTCTTTGTCGTCGAGCAGGCTTTGCACAATCATGCGGCCCAGGCGCGGGCGCACCAGGGCGGTCAGTTGCTCGGGCTCTTGGGTGCGGGCGGCTACTTCGGAGAGCGTCTCGACAATCGTGCGCATGTCGCGGATAGAAACCGAGTCGTTGAGCAGGCCTTGCAAAGTGCGTGTGAGCACGCCCAATGACAGCTTGGAGGGCACCAGGTCCTCGACCAGCTTGGGCGACTTGGCCGTCAGCTTGTCCAAGAGTTGCTGCACTTCGTCATGGCTGAGCAAATCAGAAGAGTTTTCGCGCAAAACTTTGTTGAGGTGGGTGGCAATGGCGGTGGCCGCGTCGACCACGGTGTAGCCCATGGAACGGGCATGGTCGCGCTGCGAGGGTTCGATCCAGACCGCGTCCAGGCCGAAGGCCGGTTCGGTAGTAGGGGTGCCTTCCAAATTGCCATACACCTGGCCGGGGTTGATCGCCATTTCGCGGCCCACTTTAATCTTGCCGCGTCCACGCACCACGCCCTTGAGCACAATTTGGTAGCTGTCGGGGTCGATGCTCAAAGCATCGCGGATGCGCACGGGCTGGATCAAAAAGCCCAGCTCGGCCGACAATTTCTTGCGCACGCCTTTGACACGCGTCATCAGCTGACCGCCGGTTTCGGCGTTCACCAGCGGAATCAGACCGTAGCCGATTTCCAGACCCACCAGGTCAACTTGGTCCAGATCTTCCCAATCGAGCTCTTTGGGCTGCTCGGAGGCGGCCACGGCTGCGGCTGCGGCCACTTCTTCGGGCGAATTTTTGGCCGCTTCTCGGCGCAAAAGCATCCAACCGGCGCCGGCGGCAGCGGCAGACAACACAATAAACACCACATGCGGCATGCCAGGCACCAAACCGATCATCGCCATGATGGACGAGGTGACAAACAAAGCCGCCGGGTTGCCCAGCTGCGAAGAGGCCTGCTCGGTCATGGACTCGGTCGTGGTCACGCGAGTCACCACAATGGCGGTGGCCAGCGAGAGCAAGAGCGAAGGAATCTGGGCGACCAGGCCGTCACCGATGGTCAATAGCGTGTAAATCCGCCCCGCTTCGCTCAGCGAGAGGCCATGCTGGCCAACACCGATAGCCAGACCGCCAACCAGGTTGATGATCAAAATCAGAAGGCCGGCCATGGCGTCGCCGCTGACGAACTTGGAGGCACCGTCCATGGAGCCGAAGAAGTCCGACTCTTGGCCCAACTCGGCGCGGCGCTGGCGGGCGGTGTCTTGGTCGATCACGCCGGCGTTCAGGTCGGCGTCAATCGCCATTTGTTTGCCGGGCATGGCGTCCAGGGTAAAGCGGGCATTGACCTCAGAGACGCGGCCCGCGCCCTTGGTCACCACAAAGAAGTTCACGATCATCAGGATCGCAAAAATAATGAAACCGACGACGTAGTTGCCGCCAATTACAAACTCACCAAAGGCGGCCACCACCTTGCCCGCGGCCTCGTGGCCCTCGTGGCCGTTGACCAAAATCACCCGCGTCGAGGCCACGTTGAGCGCCAGGCGCAGCATGGTCGCAAACAGCAGCACCGAGGGAAAGGACGAGAATTCCAGCGGCTTGCGCACCTTGATGGCGATCATGATGATCAGCACCGCCGTGGCAATATTGAAAGTAAAGAGCACATCCAGCAGCATCGGCGGCAGCGGAATGACCAGCATGCCCATAATGATCAACACCAACGCCGGAATGCTCAGGTCATTGAAATTGAATTTGGACAAATTTTGTCGAATTGTCGACAGCGTGAGCGTGCTCATAGTCAGTTTTCGGTGGGAATCGTGCGTTTAGGGGCTAGGGCAGGTTCGAATAAGGGGCTTCAGAGACCCTGAAAGCAAGCTCTATGCCACCGGGTCAAACCAATACCTTGGCCTGCTGTAAAGCGGCAAAAGCTTTCCCGTCACGTTTCTTGCGTTACACATGGCATTGCCACATCCCCGTGGCCACCATTAGGAAGACGACTTCATGGACCCGACAACGAACTTTTTGACCGCCCCGACCCCCGCTGCGAGGGCAGGAGAGCTGCCAAGCCCCGGCGCGGGCACCGATTCCAGCCCCCAAAGCAGCGAATTTGCCGGCGTTTTCAATGGCCAAATGCTCAAGCTCGAGCGGCAAGCCCTTGCCAGCGCCGCCCCACCGGCGGCCGGTTTACAGGTGGTGCCACTGGGCAATAAGCTCAGTGTCATCACCACCGACGCACCCCTGCCCGACATGGCGACCCTGGCCGACTTCGCCCGGGCCCAGGGTCTGGGTGAGAGCGCTGTGCAAGCCTTATTTGGCGCCACCAGCCCAAAGTTTGATGCGATCCCGGCCCTGACCGGCGCCGGGATCGATCTGCAGCTTGCAGGCCTGCCCAGTGCAGCCAGTCCGGTCGCCGGCTTAACGATGTGGGTCGGCGCCAGCGCAGCGGCACCGGTTGACACAGGCTCGGGCCCAGCCGCGAGCGCACAATCTCTTTTGGCGCAATTGGCGGCCTCGGTAGCGCTCAAAGATGCCAATGCGCCAGGTAAAACAGCGCCAGCAGCAGCAGCTCCCGCACCAGCACTAGCACCCACATTAGCCACAGCATCAGCATCAGTACCAGCTTGGCTTGGCGCAGTGGTCGCCCCGGCGGCAACGCCCACACCGGAGGACATGGCGGCGCTCCAGTCGCAAGCTAACGCGTCTGCCGCACCTGCCGGACCAAACACACTGGCCGGTCTGGAGACTGCGCCCCGCAATTCAGAAACACCCACCAAGCCCCTGACAACACAGGCAAAAGGCAAAACCCCGAGCGACCCAGGCCAAGACGGCTCGCAAATCGCGGCCTTTGTTCCCGTTGCGCTCATGCTCAATGCCCGTCTAGGCGCGGCGCCCAAGGCCACCAGTGCCAAGACAGACGCACCGCCAACAAGCCCCCCTCCTGCCGACGCAGCCAATGCGCAAGCCCTCGACAGCCTGGCCTCGGCGGTACAAGCTGGCCTGAGCGCAGCGGCGAGCGCGCAAACTGCCGCCCAAAGCGCAGCTGATGCGCAAAGCGTGCAAGTGACGGCTTTGACGGTGTCCGCGCAGGGACGCGCGGCCAAGGCTAGCCAGCGCAGCAACGATGCCGCCGCACTGGCACCGGTGGCAAGCGCCGTTAGCCTGGCTGTGCAAGCTGCGACCGCGCCAAGCCCTGTGGACCCAGCCCTGCCTCAAGAGCCGGCCCAGGCCAGTTTGCGCCTGACACTCACACCGCCCGATCAAGCAATTACTCGCCGCCTGGCCCAGGCATCGGGCAACAACAAGCAAATTAGCTGGGCTGCTCTGCTCTCGGGCGCCAAGGTGTCGGACGTGCTCTCGGGCGCAGCGCCGGCCGCTAACGCCATCACAAGCGCACCCTTGGCTGGCTCTGGCATCTCCCTGCCCGCCCCTGTGCCTTCCCCCAGCGCACCGGTGATCAGTGCAACAACCCCTGTGGGCACCCTGATCAACCCAGCCCTGCCCAGCGCCCTGGGCGCCGGCGATGCAGCGGCACTGGCCGATTCGACGAACTTGCCCGTCGCTGCCAGCGCAGCGGCGTTGGTGGCACAGGCGACAACGGCGGCACAGACAGCCATGCCCTTGACCAGCAAGGCCGCCAATACCTGGGAAAATGTGGCTATTGAAGTGCCCCAAGGCCTGGACCTGGAGGCGCTGCAGGCTGAGCGCCTGTCGGCGTCGGACGCGCAACCGAGCACGCCACCGGCTTTTGGCAACGCCGCCCAGAGCAGCGCCGCCCCGCAAAACACCGCAGCCACCAAAGCCGAGGCTGCCACACCCCAGGCGCTGGCAGAGCAACGCGCTGCCCATTACCAACAATTGGCGGACAAGGTGGGCGAGGCCATCGCCCAGCGCCTGATCGCCCAGATTGAGCGCGGCCAGTGGACTATGCAAATGCGCATGCAACCGGGCACGCTCGGACAAATCGACGTCCAGCTCGATATGCACGCCGCTGGCCTGGATGCGAGCTTCAGCGCCGACAACGCCTTGGCGCGCGAATTGATGGCCCAAGGCGCCAACCGCCTGCGCGATGCGCTGACTGAGGCTGGCACGACAGTTGCTTCAGTATGGGTGAATGGGGATTCAGGCCGTCAATCCGGCGGAAATCCGACACCCGGCCGAAACAATCCAGGCCCATCGAGCGCTTCTGTCAAGAAAACAGCAGAGCCGTCAGCCGCTACAGTCGCGGTAACGGCGCGTAACGCGGACTCCGATGGTTTGAACGTCTTAGCCTAAAGTGTTTGCTCCCTGCCGAAGAATGCAATTGACGACAACAGATTGAGAGGTATCCCATGGCTGACGCTGCACCCGAACCAGAAGTCGAAGAAAAGCCGAAGAAACCCATCGGCCTGATCATCGGCGTGGCTGTTGGCATCGTTGTACTGATCGCCGGCACCGTGGTGGGCACCCTCTTGCTCGCTAAACAAACCGGCTTTTTTGCGCCTCCACCGAACCCCGATGCCATGCTGGAAGGCGAAGCGGGTGCGGACGGCCACGGCGAAAAAGCAGCCGACGGCGGCCACGGCGCCGCTGCGGATGGGCACGGGGACAAAAAGGCCGACGGCGGCCATGGTGCACCTGCTGACGCCCATGGCGACAAAAAAGGTGACGGCAAAGACGCCGGCGGCCCGCCCAAGCTGAACAAAAAATCACCGGACAGCCCCCGCTTTGAGTACACCTACTTCCAGCTCGAGCGCGAGTTTTTGGTGAACTTGTCCGGTTCCAAGAAAGTCATGTCGGTACAGATCGCCTTGATGACCCGCTACGACGAGCGCGTGATCGAAAATGTCAAAAAACACGAGTTTGCGTTGCGCTCGGCCATCATGGATGCCATGCGCTTGACGACCGAAGCCGATTTGGCGCGACCGGACTTTCGGCGCGACTTGGCCAAGAAAGTGGCAGATGTCATGAACACTTTGCTGGAAAAATACGAGGATTTTGGTGGGGTTGAAGAAATCAATTTCACATCCTTCATCGTCCAATAAAGTTTTGCCACCCGCACCGCTGAACCACTATGGCCGATAACCTGCTCTCCGCCGACGAACTCTCTGCTTTGGCAGAAGGGGTTAATGACGGCACGATTGCGGTGGACACGGGGTTCAATACCGCTGCCCGGGTGAAAAAGCACGACCTGGCCAGCGAGGACAGCAGTCTGGGCGTCAATATTGGCTCGATCGACATGATCAACGAGCGCTTTATCCGCCTTTTCCGCCCCCAGTTGATGGATGTGCTGCGCACCAGTCCGCGCATCAACCCGACCAAGGTACAGATCGTCAAATTTGGCGACTACATCAAAGACCTGCGCGCGCCTTTGTCGGTCAATATGCTGCGCATGAATCCCTTGCGTGGATTTTCGCTGGTGGTGATTGATCCGACCATTGTGTTTAGCTCCTTGGACAGCTTTTTTGGCGGGTTTGGCAAAGGCACGCTGGGCCAGCTCTCGCCCGGACGCTTGTTTACGCCCATGGAGACGCGCATCATCAATATGATTTTGGACGTCACCTTTCGCAACCTCAAAGAGGCCTGGAGCCCTTTGATGGCGGTAGATTTTGAATTTGTCAGCTCCGAGATCAACCCGCAGTTTGCCCAGATCGCTGACGAGAATGACCTGGTCATTCTGAGCCGCTTTGAGACCGAGACAGCCACCCAAAATATTGGCTTTTTCGATATCGTGCACCCCTACACCTCGCTCAAGCCCGTGCGCGAGCTGCTCAGCAGCCGCGTGCAGTCGGGCGACGGCAACGAAGAGTCAGACCGCCAATGGCGCGGCGAGCTCGAAGAGGCCGTGGGTGGTGCGTGCATGGAGGCGCGCGTGCAACTGGGCCTGATCAACTCCACCTTACGCGTGGTCGAATCCATGCAAGCGGGTGATATTTTGTATTTCAAAAAGCCTGAGTTTTCCATCCTCGAGGCCAATGAAATCCCCGCATTTGAAGTGCAAGTGGGCACGCTGGGGGCACAGGTGGCGGTGCAAATCGAACGCGCCGTGGTCCCCGGAAATACCTAACGATTGAGGAAGCATGTTATGACCGAAGCACTGACCGACGAGAGCGCAGCCAGCAAGGATGCGGAAAACCAGATCAACCCGGAAGTTCTGCAAAACATCAGCGTGACCCTCAGCATTGAAGTGGGGCGCGCCATGATCAAAATCAAAGACTTGATGCGCCTGACGCAAGGCAGCGTGGTCGAGCTCGACCGCATCGCCGGCGAACCTCTGGACCTGCTGATCAACAACACCGTGGTCGCCCAAGGCGAGGTGGTGCTGGTCAATGAGCGCTATGGCATCCGCCTCACGCGCGTGGTGCCCGCCTCTGAGCGGATGAAAAACCTCTAAGCGGCCATGGGCACCGCAGGCACGGGCGCAGTCGATTGGCTGCGGTTTTCGGCAAGTTTCCTGCTGGTCCTCGTTCTCTTGGCCGGCATGCTTTGGCTGCTGCGCCGTATGAAATCTTTGCAGGTCCGACACAGCGGGCCTGCGCTTTTAGAAGTGCGTGAAACCATCCATATCAGTCCGCGCCAAAAAGTAGCCCTGCTGCGCGTGGGTACCAAACACGTTTTGGTCGGCATCAGCGCCCAGCAACTGACCGCGCTAGGCGAAATTGACCTCGAAACCGCACCCCAAGGACATGCAAGTGAAACGTAAATACTGGTGGCTTGCCGGCTTGGCCTTGGCGCTCTTGGTGCCGGCCTTCTCGTGGGCGCAAGGCATTCCCATGGTCAATGTGAGCGGCACGGGCAAAGACACGCAGTACAGCTTGTCGCTGCAGCTCTTGGCCTTGATGACCACGCTGACGCTGCTGCCATCGCTCTTGCTGATGATGACCTCGTTTGTGCGCATCATCATCGTCATGTCCATTCTGCGCCAGGCGCTGGGTACCGGCCAGACGCCGCCCAACAACGTTTTGGTGGGTATTTCGCTGTTTTTGACGCTTTTTATCATGGCGCCCACGCTGGAGGCGGTCTATAAAAACGCGGCCGTGCCCTATATGGAACAAGGCATGAAGTTTGACAAAGCCCTGGCCGCCGCCGAGGCGCCGCTGCGCAGCTTCATGGTCAAGCAAACCCGCGAAGAGGACATCGGTATGTTCATGCAAATGGCGCGCAAAAAAGACGTGGCCAGCGCCGATGAAGTGCCCTTTACCACCCTGGTGCCGGCCTTTATCACTTCGGAGCTCAAAAGCGCCTTCACGATTGGCTTTTTGATTTACATCCCTTTTGTCGTGATCGACTTGATTGTGGCCAGCGTGCTCATGTCCATGGGTATGGCCATGCTCTCGCCGATGATGATTTCCATGCCTTTTAAATTGATGTTGTTTGTGCTGGTCGACGGTTGGGCCCTGATCATGGGCTCGCTGGCTGCCAGTTTTGTAAGCTAGCGCCCCTGGCGCCGCCGGAGAAAAATGATGGATATCGCTGCTGTTGTCGATTTAGGTCACCAAGCCTTGTGGATGGTGGTGCTGATCTCTGCGCCGCTGTTGGGCGTTTCCTTGGCCGTGGGCTTGTTCATCGGCATCTTGCAGGCGGCCACCTCGATCAATGAACAGACCCTGAGCTTCATTCCCAAGCTGGCTGCCCTGGCGATCACGCTGGCGCTGGTGGGCGGCTGGCAACTGGCCACGATGGTGGATTACACGCGCAGCCTGTTTCAGCGCATTCCCACCTTCTTTACCTAAGCCCGGGCCGGCAGGTTCGCCAATTCCATGAACATTCTGGCCAGCGACATCATCGAGAGGTTTTATACCTTTCTGTGGCCCATGCTGCGCATCTCTGCGCTGCTGATGTCTGCGCCCATTTTTTCCCTGCGCGCCCTCAATGTGCGCATGCGCGTGCTTTTGGCCGTAGCCCTGACCTGGATGATTTACCCGCTGTTTGACTGGCCGGTGATGGACCCGGTCTCGCCTGCCGGGCTGGTCGAAGTGTTTAACCAACTGTCCATTGGCCTGCTCATGGGTTTGTCATTGCAAGTCATTACGGCGGCCATTTTGCTGGCCGGGCAGTCTATTTCCACCGCCGTGGGCCTGTCCATGGCCATGCTCATGGACCCCAATTTGGGCAATGTGCCCGTGGTCGCGCAGTTTGTACTGATTTTGGCAAGCCTGATTTTTGTCAGCCTGGGCGGGCACACCATGCTTTTGGCCCTGGTAGTAGACAGCTTTAGCAGCCTGCCCATCGGCAAAGGCCTGCTCACTACCGACGCATGGACGCATTTTCTGAAGTGGAGCTCCATGATTTTCTTGGGCGCACTGCTGATGGCCTTGCCGGTGATGATCACTATGCTTTTTGTCAACATCGGCTTGGGCGTGGCCACCCGGGCTGCGCCAAGTTTGAATATTTTTTCCTTGGGTCTGCCGGTCATGATTGTGGCCGGCTTTGTGCTCATGATGGTGACCTTGCCCAGTATGGCCGCGCGCATCGAATGGCTGTGGCTGCAAGGATTTATTGAAATTCGGGGCCAAATCGGCCTTCAACCGGGGTAATGCAGCATGGCTGACGACAGCGGTGACCGCACCGAAGACCCCACAGCCCGACGCCTGCAGCGCGCCCGCGAGGACGGCCAGGTCGCGCGCAGCAGCGAGTTGCCCGCAGCAGCTGTGATGAGCTGCGCAGTGCTGGTTTTGCTCACCGTAGGCGGCGTTTGGTTCAAGCAAATTGCCGTTTACTTTGCCGCTGGTTTCACCTTTGACCGCAAGATGCTGGACTCACCCGACCTCTTGGCACTGGCCTTTGGTACCCAACTATTGCACGCTTTGCTGCTGGTCTTGCCGCTGATGCTCACCACCGCTGTGGTGGCCATCCTGGCCTCGGGCGCCACGGGCGGGTTTTTATTCGCGCTGAAAACCATCCTGCCCGACTTCGGTAAATTGAGCCCGATTTCCGGATTTAAGAAGATGTTTGGTGCCAATGCGGCTGTCGAGTTGCTCAAGTCCATTGTCAAGTTCAGTCTGGTGACCGTCGTTCTTTTAATGCTTTTGGACAGCCATTTTGACGAGCTGCTGTCCTTGGGTTCCATGGCCTTGGAGCCGGCGCTGACCAAGGCGGGTTCCATGATTTCGGAGTCCGTGCTCTGGCTGACCCTGTGCTTGGTGTTGATCGCCATGATTGATGTGCCCTACCAAAAGTACAGCTTCATGAAGAGAATGCGCATGACCAAACAGGAGATCAAGGACGAGCACAAAGACATGGAAGGCCGCCCCGAGGTCAAGGCCCAGATCCGCCGCCGCCAGCGCGAGGTGGCCACGGCGCGCATGATGCAAAAGGTCAAAGAGGCCGACGTCATCATCACCAACCCGGAACACTTTGCCGTAGCCTTGTCCTATGACCCGACGGCCGACGGCGCCCCACTTTTGCTGGCCAAGGGCGTGGACCATGTGGCCGCCCGCATCCGCGAAGAAGGCAAAGCCCATGGCGTGGAAATTTTTGCTGCGCCCGAGCTCGCTCGTGCGCTGTACTTCACCACCGACTTGGACCAACCCATCCCCGAAAGCTTGTATTTCGCGGTGGCACAAGTGATTGCCTACGTGTTTAGCCTGGCGCAAGTGCAGCCTGGCGTGGACCCGATGGCCCGACCGAATCCGAAAATCCCTGCCTCCATGCTGTACGACACGAACGGCAAAGCTTTGAACCCTGAGGCCGCACCTGTATGACCGAGTTTCATTTCCCTGGCGACGACAGCATTGCAGGCGTGCAGCCGCTGTTTTTCCGCGTCGCCGATCGCATGCGCCTAGAGGGCTACGTCTCGGCCTTGGTGCAGGACAACATGAGCCTGTGCATGGTCAGCAGTCACGACGCCATCTTGGACCACTACGGCAAGCTGCTGGTGGCGCGCCTGCGCGAGGCAGCGCCCCACATCGGCCTGGAAGTGTGCTTTCCGGCCAGCGCAGAGGCCTTGATCACCCGCTTTAACGAGGTCTTGCAGGACTACTCCATCGAAGACGCCATGGGCGCCAAGTTCCACAACGCGCCGCCCAAAATCTGGATCGTGCACGACGCGGGCGCCCTGCCCGACAACGAGATTCAGCTGCTCGCGCGCCTGGTGCAACATTTCCCCGGCGCCAATATCCGGGTGGTCATGCTGTTTAACGCCGCCAGCCAAAAGCAAAAACTACTGACCGCCTTTGGTCGACGCATCCTCAACTGGGAGATCGAGCCGCCCAACGCCGAGCAGGCCCAAGCCCTGCTCGAGCAAGCCCGGGCCCAGGGGCGCGAAGGCGCCGTCGGCGCTTTGCTGCGCCAAATTGCGCCCTACAAAGCACCCACGCCGCATCCCATGGCCATGCCGGCGCTGGTGGCCGAGCCGCGGGAGGAGCCGCCGGCCCCGCCCGCCCCCACTGCCGAGGTTGAAGATGAAACACCGCCCGAGGAAACAAAAACACGCAGCGTCTGGCCCTGGGTGCTGGCCATCGGCGCACTGCTGCTGGTCTGCGGCCTGGGCGTGGCCTTTATCTACGGCTTGATCCCGACCGGCGACCAAGCGGTGCAAGAACTTCGCAATGTGCTGCAGGGCAAGCCGATTTCGGCCGAGAAGGCAGCATCGGCCGCTGCATCTGCTTCGGACCCAGCGTCGACTGCGGCACCACAGGCAGCCCCACCTGCCAGTGCCCCCAGTGCGCCCAGCGCTGCCGCTAGCGCCGTGCCGGCGGCCAGCGCGGCACCAGTGGCGCCACCCAAACCGCCCGAAGAGGTCGAAACCATTGTCCCGAGCAACAGCCGCTCCAAGACTGCCGTAGCTGCGCCCACGGAGGCGGTCCCCGAACCCAAGTCCACCGACGATGCCCAAAACCCCCAAAACCAGGCCGGACAGGCCTGGGTTCGGCAAATGCCCACGGGCACCTTCTTGGTTCAACACACGATTGTTCCCAGCTTCGCAGAGGCTAGCAATTACATGCAAGCCCACGCCAACCTCAAGCGCGCGCGCATTGTGGCCAACTACCTGCCCAACCAGCCAGGCATCATGTTCTCGGTGGTGTCGGGGCCATTTGCTTCATTGGCCGAGGCCAGCGCCTATGCCGAGAGCAGCGGGGTACCCAAAGATCCGCAAATTCGCTCGGCACGCTTTATGAAAGAGCAGTTTTCGCCCAGCATTGCGGGCGCCTTCGGGCAGAAAAAACAAGAGGTGAGACGATGAAAGAGCCTGAATTTTTCCCCAGCCATGCGCCCCACCATGTGGAGATGCCCGAGGGCAGCAATGTAGCGCGTTCCCCTTCGGCCCATGTCGGCACCGATATCCGCCGCGTGCAGCGCGACGAGGATGAAGTTGTCGAGGAAATCACCCTGCAAGCGCATGAGGTGCTGGTGCAGGCGAACGACAAGACCATTACCAACGTGGTCAAACTGCCACCCCCAACGACCAAAGAGCTCAAGAGCGCTGCCATTGGCGCGTCCACCGATGCGGCCAAAACGGCCGACGCCAATGCCGCAGCATTGGGGGCATCGGCGCAGGAGGAAGAAGAATTTGAGACCGAAGAAGCCGTGGAAATGGACTTCCCGGCCCGCGTCATCCAGCTCAAGATTGAAAACGACGTCGTGCGCACGCAGCTGCAAGCACTCGACGCCTTGATGAACGCCCGCTAAGCACAGCGCGCGCACCCACCCAGAGGTACCCACTATGTCTGACCCAAGCCCCACCCTCACCGCAGACGAGGCCTCGGCAATCGACGCGATTGCCTCCGCCGCGCCCGCCCAGCCTGCCGCCGCCGCAGAACAGGCCGATGCGCCCGCGCACGACGGCCCCGCTGAGCACACCCACGACGATACCCCTACGACAGAGCACGGCAACGAAGGCGGCGCTTTGCCGCACGAGGATGCCCACGCCCACGATGCCGGCCATGGCCATGATGCGCACACACCTTCCAAGGAGCAGGCCGAGGAAGACACCGAACTGGCCGAAATGCGCTCGACCATGCTGGACTCGGCTCAATTGGCCAACCGCGCCGCCGGCATGGCCGCCAAAGCCGCCGGCGAAATGCACGGTGCCTCGGCACAGCTGATCGAAAGCTCTACAGGCCAAAAAACCTACCTGATCATTGTTCTGGCCGTATTTGGACTTTTGATGGTCCTGTCCATGAGCGTGTTTGCCTTCATGTCCTTTAGGCTACAGCAACGCGTCACCCAGGCCGACGCCATGCTGCTGGCCGTGGGTAAGCGCGTCATTGCGATGGACGAGTCGCTTGAACTCTTCAAGGGCCACGGCGAGGCCTTGCGCGAGGTGGCCAGCAAGCAAGACGCTGTGACCAGCCAGCTCACCAAAATCGAGCTGCGCCTGGACGACGTAGTGCGCACTGTGCAACTGGCAACCGACGCGGTCTCCAAGCCCGCTGCGGGCGCCGACCCCAAAGCGCCTGACGTGGGTAAATTGCTCAAAGAACTCGATACCAAGCTGCAAAGCCAGGCCACCGCGATCACCAATCTGTCGACCCAACTGCGAGCGGTGCAGGCACCAGCGCCAGCGCGTGTGGACCCGGCGGCAGTGCGCAAAGAAGCCGAAGCCTTGGTGCGTCAGCTCAAAGCGGCTGAGGCCAGTGTCAAGCCGCCACCGGCTGCAGCGCCCGCGCCGGCCGCATCGGCTGCACCGGCCAAACCTGTGGAAAAGCTGGTTCAGTTTCCCCGCGTTCAGGGGCAAGGCAAAACGGAATAAGGGGGCCCGCGCCCCGCCACCCGCCATCGCCTGGGGCTTAGTCCCCGCGTAGACCGAATTTCTGGATTTTTTCGATCAGCGTGGTGCGCTGCACGTTGAGGATGCGCGCCGTCTGCGACACATTGCCATTGGTGCGGCTCAGTGCCTGGGCAATCAGATCGCGCTCGATTTCGGCCAGCCGGTGCTTGAGCGACAAGCCCTCGGGCGGCAGCACTGGCAGCGCCTGCGACATAAAGGTCATTTGCTCCACCGAGTTGGGCTCTTCCTGGCCCGGTTCGTCTTCAGCAACCTCGTCAAACAATCCACCCGAACTCGGGCCGCCCATCCAGTCACCGGCCAGCATCGGGTCCAGCGTGGGCAGTTCGCCCGAATCGGCCAGGGCTTTGTAGCCCAGCATGCCTTTGGGCAATAGCGTCTTGGAAAAGTTCTT
>CAMATX010000039.1 GCA_945861345.1 Comamonas sp. lk | reverse complement strand
CGTAGATCTGATATCTTTCCACTTGGCTGAGATGTTTGTAGTTCATGGGCAACTTCGACTGGCAGGTCAAGAAGCCTTGAATGCTAAACATTCTCAGCCACCTTCACCTCAGTTAATCAAAGTTGCACTTCGTGCTTGAATCCGCCTTTTTTATTTACTAAACGGATCACGAATTCACACACAGAGCATGTATTTCATGATTGTTGCCAGTTTCAATTTCAATTTCAAGTCTCGCTTGGTGTTAACCGTTTTAAAAGCAATCCTTCAAGCATTGTGTCACTTTCCGTTTGCACAGTGGGCTTGTGTTTAATGGCTTGTTTTAAACTTTCGACGGCATCCTCGTTTTTTGCCAAAGTCGTTTGCGCATATGAAAGGTGTAACCAACCACTGGACCTCTGCGGTTCTATAGCCACTCCTGCTGCAAGGTAAAGCGCAGCTTGGTGCGGCAGATTTTGGTTCAGCAGCATCACGCCTAGGTTATGCGCAATCTCTGAGCGTTGTGGATCGCTCATACGTTCAAACGCTAAGCGCATCAGTTCGAATGCTTGTCTGTCGTCGCCATTTTGCGCCATTGTTTGGCAGACTTGGGTCAGTAGCATAGGTTCGATTAATTGACGCTCAATCTGCTGCGTCATTTCAATAAAACTAAAGTAGGGCAGGCGTGCCGGTCTGCTGATTTGTACCAAGAGTGCAACGTCGCCAAGCAATCTTGCCATTCGCTGGAAGGTTGAGCCCGAAAAGCCGACTATTTCGCTGTGCGCCAAAATCAGCAGGTCGATCGTACCTTCTATCATTGCTTCTCGGCTGCGTTGAATATTGCCGTAGGAGACGCGCCCTTCCTGATCTTTAGATAGGCTTATCCAATCGGAATCGTCAACCTGCTTTTCCACGTGATGCGCCTTAGGGCGCGCATGAACATGCGGGTGCGCCGCTGCTAGCGCCTCAGCCTGGGGGTCGTCGGAACATACAAAAAATACTTCATTAGGGTAGCGCTGCACCAGTGTCAGCACCTCTAAGTCAGTCAAGCCCACGCGCAAATCGGTGCGCCGGAGATGCAGGCCATGAAACGGACGGTTTAAGGTCGTAGAAATAAAGTGGCGCACAGCATCTGCAATGGGCGTACTGAACTGCAGGCTGCGCAAGGCATCATTGATAAGCTGTGCCGGTATCCATTCCGGAATCACGGCGGGATAGAAAAATATATCCTCCGACGCTGAAAGCCCCCGATCGGCAAAGTCTGATAGCGATTGGTATGCATAGGCTGATTCAAACGGGACTTGTAAAAATTGGGCCCCAATCTCATCATGCAGCATCATTTTGGCATTTATATACGTGCCCGCGAGCGAATTCAGCGAGTCGGTACGCACGTCAAGTACATTTTTAAATATGTCATGAAACGGTGCGCCACACCAGGTGTTGATGGGCCAATAAACTGTCACTTTCAGGTCGAAGTGGGTTGTAAGGGCTAAGCCAGATGCCAAGGCGTTGATACGGTTACCTATGCCACCATCACAAAAAATAAATATTCCTTTTCTCATTTCTTCTTTAAATTTTGCAAAGTGATAAATCTACAAGCGCCTGCCTAACGTTATCAATGTCAAACGCATCCCTGCAAGGCGGCGAAAAGGGGTCACCCCGATGGCAAATGACCCCGGTAATTGGCGGCGGGTAGTGTTCCTGGCACCCATAGCAATCCACCTGGGGCTGGATGGCAATAAATCGGGCCTTGGTTGGACGTTCCAGCGGTTCGCGCAGACGATGGTGTGCACTACTAAACATCGCGATAACCGGAGTGTCTGTGCAGGCAGCAACGTGCAGGGTTCCGGAGTCGACTCCCAAATAACACTGAGCGCCCGCGATTATCTCCCTCAACTCATGAATACTGAACGCGCCTAGAAAGTTTAATAAACGGGGATGGTAATCAAACGCGATTTCATGTGTCGAGCCAACTTGTATGATTTTGAAATCAGTATGTTCCAGCAAAATGTTCAAAATACCCTTCCAAGTCGCCTCGGGCAAATTGCGGCTCGGCCACTTGTCCTTGCGCATGTGAATCACAACATACGGACCGCTAATTTTTGTTTGTTGAGTAAACTTGGCCTTCTGGCGGTCGGCTTCGCTCGCAAAAAGTTCTAGGCGTTTGTTTTTAATTTTTTCCGGCGAGCCATGTGACGTCATTGCGTACGCGTCCACCACATGCAAATGGGGAAGATTCTCATATGCAAGGTCTAAGTTAATGACTCTGGCGTAAGGGCCTTTCGCATCATTAAAGTCCTGCGGGGTGAAAACACGGCGAACATAGGGGCTGTTACGGAAGATCTCCGGCATCATAGTAAGCACGTCGATGTGGCATTGTCCGTCGTGGTCCTGAAAAAGCTGACGGATGATCGGCGTTGTTAGCAAAACATCGCCCAGAGCCAACTGCCGAACCACCATGTAACTGATCAATGTTGTCACTGAAATATAAATTAATTTTTGGAAATTAAAATGTCCGTTGCGGTGTCACCATGCTTCCAGTGACTCCATTGTAAGTAAAACCAAAGCATCAGTCTTGAATTGCTCTCAATTGGGCTATTTTTTTACATTTTTTGATTGAATGTCTTTCCCAACTAAAACCGTAGAAAGCAACCCAGCTCTAGACCTCAATTTTGATGCATACTGCTGGATTTTCAACGTTTAAAAATAAGCGTTGGCATAATTAACTTCTGTTCCGCGTAGCTGATGGAGTAGGTACGTCAAATAAATCTTGCTTTGATGACCAACCTCGCTTGCTTGATTTGAACAAAATTTGTTTTCTGGGGTTTTAATTTTAGGCCGATAAGTTCACCGAACTTTAGATAAAGAGTTTTCCGGTCAGCCATAGCAACTATTAGTAGGAGAGCGTTCCATTGAACCCAGTTGATAATTTCACCGGTCTGGTTGAGCAGGCCTGGCATGGAAGCCTTGAGTTTTCTGCGCTCATTGATGCCGGCTCCCAACTCGATGCCGTTGGCAAGCGCCCTCTGGTGGCAATCCTCTACCGCACTTGGTTATCGCGAAACACCTCTCCATTCCAGCATGTTATCCACTTCAATTTGGGTGCCACACTCAGCCTGGAAAAAGATATTGCTGGCTCTGAGGCCGCCTACCGCGAGGCTATCCGTCTCGCGCCCGGTTTTGTGCAGCCCCGCGTGAATTTGGGCACTTTGCTCGAGGGCCAGGGCAAGATTGAAGAGGCCCTGACCGAATGGCGCTGGGTCACCGAGCACGTGTCGCCCCAGGACCCCAATAACAAGCCCTTGGTGGTGATGGCACTGAATCAAATGGGCCGGGTGCTGGAGATTCACAAGCGCCTGGACGAGGCGTCGGTGGTCCTAACCAAGAGTTTGGCGCTCGAGCCCGAGCAGACCGATGTCCTGCACCATTGGGTTTCACTTCGCCAAAAGCAGTGCATTTGGCCCACCTACATCCCCCTGCCCAAAGTCAGCCGCAAGTTCATGCAGGACGCCACCTCGGCGCTGTCCATGCTCAGCATTTCCGACGATCCGCAGTCACAGCTCGCTGCCGCCCGCCGCTACGTCAAAAACAAGCTCAATTCAGACGTGCCCAGCCTGGCCAACCCCAACGGCTACGGCCACCGCAAAATCCGCATCGGCTACGCCTCGGGCGATTTTTGCTTGCATCCCGTGTCTTTGCTCACGGTAGAGCTGTTTGAGCTGCACGACCGCGAAAAATTCGAGGTCTATGGCTACTGCTGGAGCCCGGAGGATGGCTCGCCGATGCGCCAGCGCGTCATCACCGCGATGGACCATTTCACCAAAATCCACACCATGAGCGATGCCGAGGCGGCGCAACTCATACGCCGGGACGAAATCGACATCCTGGTGGACTTGCAGGGCCAAACCGCCGGCGCGAGGGCCAATATGCTGGCCTACCGCCCCGCGCCGGTGCAAATTACCTATCTCGGCCTGCCGGCCACCACCGGCCTGCCCTCTATCGACTACGTCATCGCCGACAAGTTTCTGATCCCGGAAAACGAGGCGCTCAACTATTCCGAGCGCCCGGTTTACATGCCCGACGTCTACCAGGTGAGCGACCGCAAGCGCAACATCGGCCTCAAGCCTACGCGCGCTGCCTGCAACTTGCCCGCTGAAGGCTTTGTTTTCTGCACCTTTAACAACAATTACAAGTACACCCCTGAAGTCTTTGACGCATGGATGAACATCCTGCACCGTGTGCCGGGCAGCGTGCTCTTGCTGCTGGCCGACAACCAGTGGTCTGAGGCCAACATCAAAAAAGAAGCCAAGGCGCGAAAAATCGACCCGCAGCGCCTGGTCTTTGGCCCGCGTCTGGCCCCCGAGAACTACCTGGCCCGCTACCAGGTGGCCGACCTGTTCTTAGACAGCTTCCCCTTTAACGCCGGCACCACCGCCAACGACGCACTCTGGATGGGCCTGCCGCTGCTGACCCTGACAGGGCGCTCCTTTGCCTCGCGCATGGCAGGCGCCTTGCTGACGGCCGCAAAATTGGACACCTTGATTACCTACAACCTCAAGGACTACGAGGAAAAAGCCGTAGCCCTGGCCAATGACCCGCAAGAAATGGCCCGCTTGCGCGCCCACTTGCGGTCGGTCCGCAACCAAGGCGTGTTATTTGACACCCCGCGTTTCGTGCGTAACTTGGAAGAACGCCTGGTCCCGCTGGCCAAGCTGGCAAATTAATCCATCCGCTACTTGCCGTTAGGGTTGGTACTGGGATTACCGCAGACGCTGTCGCCGGGCTTCTTCCAGCACATGCAGGTGACCGAAAAGTCCTTCATCTGCCCTTTTTTGACGCCACCCACCGCACCTTGGCGCGTGGCGGCGGTAGGCACATACAGACGCGGCAAAAAGCTCTTGCTCACGGTGGCGCCGCTCAGCAAATGCACAGTTGCGCCGTGGCATGCCAAGGGGCCGGGCAGGCTGTTTTTTACCTCGATCAGCAGCTCGGTGTCTGACTGCTTGGCCCAACCGGCTGCTTGTTGCACTTTTTGTTGTTCGCTGGCCGAAAGGGCCACCTCTTCATAGGCCGCCTTGCGCTCAAAAGGCGCCCAGGCCAGACTTGGCACGCTGGAGCCCAGCAGTAACAGGCTACAAACCAGGGCGTGATGGCAACGCTTCATGTCGGTAGCGCCGCAATTTCGGCCTCGGTAAAGCCCGCGCGGCGCCGAGCGTCCAGGTTAAAGGGCGGTTTGAGGCCAGGGGCGCGGTGGCGCAGCGCCGCCTCACGGTAAAAGGCCAGAGGCTCCACGCCGCGCTTGGCACACAGGTGATGAAACCACTGATTGCCAATGGCCACATGGCCCACCTCGTCGCTAAGGATGCGCTCCAATATGACGACCGCCGCCTGCGCATAGTCGGCCGGAATTTGACGCAGCTTGGCTTGAATCACCGGCGTGGCGTCCAGGCCGCGCGCCTCCAGCGTGCGCGGTACCAGCGCCATGCGGGCCAGCACATCGCCTTCGGTAGACACGCACATGGTCCACAGGCCGTCGTGGGCGGGGAAATCGCCGTAGGCATAGCCCAAGCCGCTTAAGTGGGTTTGCAAGAGCGAAAAATGCAGCGCTTCCTCGCTGGCCACGCCCAGCCAATCGCGGTAATACGCGGGGGGCAGACCGGGAAAGCGCCAAACCGCGTCCAGCGCCAGGTTGATGGCGTTGAACTCGATGTGCGCAATCGCATGCATCAGCGCGGCGTGGCCGGCCGCGGTGTGCGACGAGCGTCGGGGCAACAGGCGCGGTTCGATAAGGAGCGGGCGCGCGGGGCGGCCGGGCTCAGACGGCGCCTCCAAGCAGGCTTCGGGCGCACAGAGCAGGGCGGACGCATCGGCGCACAAAGCCTGCACCGCAGCGACTTTGGCGGCGGGGTCCTGCAGCAGCCATGCGGCCAGGGCTTGTTGGCGAATTTCCATCCCTACAATTCTAGGCATCTGCAACCCACCCCCAGGAATTCCCGTGGCCGTCTACGAACTTGATCAAATTTCCCCCACGATGGCCGACTCGGCCTATGTCGCCGACAGCGCCCAGGTCATGGGTGATGTGCATTTGGGCGCGCACGCCAGTGTTTGGTTTGGCGTCGTTATCCGGGGCGATACCGAGCGCATCACGGTGGGCGAGGGCAGCAACATCCAGGACGGCAGCGTGCTACATGCCGACTTTGGTGTGCCACTGACTATCGGCAATTACGTGACGGTAGGCCACAAAGTAATGCTGCACGGCTGCACCATCGGCGACGAAACGCTGGTGGGCATAGGCGCCGTCATCCTGAACAAGGCCAAAATCGGCAAAAACTGCCTGGTCGGCGCCGGCTCTTTGGTCACCGAGGGCAAGGAGTTCCCGGACGGCTCGGTCATCATGGGCAGCCCGGCCAAGGTGGTGCGTAGCCTGAGCCCCGAGCAAATACAGGGCCTTAGCATGACGGCCCAGCATTACATCGACAATGCCAAGCGCTACCAAGCCTCTTTTCACAAAATCGCCTAGGCCCTGGCCTGGGCCTGCGCCGGGCGCTCGCGCCCTCGGCCATGGAGCCCTGATTGTCCCAACTGCATAAATTTCTTTTCGACGGCTTGCCGGTGCGCGGCATACTCGTCAAACTGACCGACACCTGGACCGAAATCCTGCGCCGACGGGCGTCCAACACCGAGCACGGCGCCTACCCCGCGCCCCTGCGCGACATGCTGGGCCAAGTGGTGGCCGCCGCCACGCTGATGCAGTCCAACATCAAGTTTGACGGCTCGCTCACCTTGCAAATCATGGGCGACGGGCCGGTGAAACTGGCGGTGGTCGAGGTGCAGCCCGACTTGAGCCTGCGCGCCACTGCGAGCCTGATCGGTACCTTGTCAGCCCAGGCCAGTTTGGCCGAGATGGTCAACGTGTCCAACCAAGGGCGCTGCGCCATCACTCTGGACCCCAAGACCAAGTTTCCGGGGCAGCAGCCCTACCAGGGCGTAGTGCCCTTGTTTGACGACCACGGCCAGCCTCTTCAGCAACTGGCCGAGGTGCTAGAGCACTACATGCTGCAAAGCGAGCAGCTCGACACCACGCTGGTGCTGGCCGCCGACGCCAACGTGGCCGCCGGCTTACTCATTCAGCGCTTGCCGATCCAGGGCGCGGGCAATCTGGAAGGCAGCAGGGTCAGCCGCGACAACGAAGACGCCATCGGGCGCGACGAGGACTACCGACGTATTTCTTTGCTGGCTAAAAGCTTAAAGCGCGAGGAACTGCTGGGCCTGGAGGTGGACACCATATTGCACCGCCTGTTTTGGGAAGAGCCCATGACGCGGTTTGAGCCCCTGCAAGGCGCGCAGGGCCCGCGTTTTGCCTGCAGCTGCAGCCGCGCGCGGGTGGCGCGCATGATTGTCTCGCTAGGCGCAGAAGAGGCCAATAGCGTGATCGAGGAGCGCGGGCAAATCGAGGTGGCCTGCGAGTTTTGCGGCGTGCAATACCATTTCGATCCGGTGGACACCGCCCAGTTGTTTGTGGACGCGGCCCGCCAGAGCCAGTCAGGCAACACCGCCCATTGATGCGGCAACAGCCGCCAAGGCATTTTCCAGGCGCTGCGGGCCTTGCCCCGTCACCACGCGGTAGGCCAGCCCATGCTGGCTCAGCATTTGGCGCAGCAAAGTGTCTGTGCGCGCCTGCAAGGCCGGCCCGTCGCGCAAGATGCCATCAGCCTGCCAAGGCAGGTCCGGCGCGCACAGCAGGGTAAGGTCGAACTGGCCTTGGGCATGCAGGGCCTGTGCCAATAAAGTGTCGTCCGAAAAATAGATGTGGCTGTAGACCGCCGTCATCAGGGGTGTGGTGTCACAGAGTAGCCAGTCGCTGGGGCTTGCCTGCGCAATCCCGTCGCTTTGGGCCTGGGCGATGCCGGCTTGTTCATGCGCCAGGGGCGTGCGGCCATGCTGGGCGCACCATTGGCGCAAATATTCGGGTACCAATGTGACGGGCTTGCCGTCCTGGCGCAGCCTCTGGGTCAGCGACTGTGCCAACGTGGATTTACCGGTGCATTCGGCGCCTAGCAGGGCGATTTTCATGGCGCGCGGGCGGGGGCGCCTCGGATTTACTTGACCAACTGCACAAAAATTTCGTTGGGCCGAACCATGCCCAACTCGGCGCGGGCTTTTTCCTCGACGATTTCCAGGCCCTCGCGCAGGTCACGAATTTCGGCTTCCATGCGCTGGTTGACCTGCTCGGCGCGCGTATTGCTGCGCCGCTGCGCCGCCAGCTCTTCGCTCAAGCGCGCCACGTTGGGAATGCTGCCCCGGCCAAACCAAAGCTGACCCTGCAGCACCAGCAGCAGGACAAGCAACACAGCAGGGACGATGCGACGATTCATCAGGTGCGCCAGCGAGGATTAACGCAGGTTGTAAAAGGCTGCGCGCCCGGGGTAAACCGCCACTTCGCCCAAGTCTTCCTCGATGCGCAGCAGTTGGTTGTACTTGGCGATACGGTCTGAGCGGCTCAAAGAGCCGGTTTTAATCTGGCCGGCATTCATGCCCACCGCGATGTCGGCAATGGTGGTGTCCTCCGTCTCGCCCGAGCGGTGGCTGATCACCGCCGTGTAGCCGGCGCGCTTGGCCATCTCGATGGCCGCAAAAGTCTCGCTCAGCGTGCCGATCTGGTTGATTTTGATCAGGATCGAGTTGGCAATGCCTTTGTCAATGCCTTCTTTGAGGATTTTGGTGTTGGTAACAAACAAGTCGTCGCCCACGATTTGCACTTTTTTGCCCAGGCGCTCGGTGAGCAGCTTCCAGCCGTCCCAATCGCCCTCGGCCATGCCGTCTTCGATGCTGATGATGGGGTATTTGTCCACCCAGGTAGCCAGCATATCGGTCCATTGCTGCGCGTCCAGGCTCAGGCCTTCGCCGCTGAGCTCGTACTTACCGTCTTTGTAAAACTCCGAGGCCGCGCAATCCAGGCCCAGGGCGATTTGCTCACCGGCGACATAACCGGCCTTCTCGATGGCCTCCAAAATCAGCTGGATAGCCGCCTCGTGGCCGGGCACATTGGGGGCAAAGCCGCCTTCATCCCCCACGGCAATGCTCATACCCTTGTCGTGCAGGATTTTCTTGAGCGCGTGGAACACCTCGGCCCCGTAGCGCACCGCCTCGCGAAACGTCGAAGCGCCAATCGGGATGATCATCAGCTCTTGCAAGTCCAGATTGTTATTGGCGTGGGCGCCGCCATTGACCACATTCATCATGGGCACAGGCATTTGCACCGCCGCCATGCCGCCGAAATAGCGGTACAGCGGCAGGCCGGCTTCTTCTGCCGCTGCGCGCGCCACGGCCATAGAGACCGCCAACATGGCATTGGCGCCCAGACGGCTTTTGTTCTCAGTGCCGTCCAAGTCGATCAGGGTTTTGTCCAAAAAAGCCTGCTCCGAGGCGTCCAGGCCCAAAATAGCCTCCGAAATTTCGTTGTTGATATGGTCCACCGCCTTGAGCACGCCTTTGCCCAGGTAGCGCAAACGGTCACCGTCGCGCAGCTCGATGGCCTCGCGCGAGCCTGTGGATGCGCCCGAGGGCACGGCCGCGCGGCCCATGGTGCCGCTCTCTAACAGCACGTCACATTCAACCGTCGGGTTGCCCCGGCTGTCCAAAATCTCCCGACCCACAATGTCCACAATCGCGCTCATCTATCGTCTTTCAAAGTTACTGGCAAAAACCGTTGTCGCTCGCCGCAGCGGGCTACTGAAAATCATTTTCTAAAAAACCGTGTTTCTTGGTCACCGCATCCAAGGCCACCAGCGTCTCCAAGAGGGCGCGCATATGGTGCAAGGGCACGGCATTGGGGCCGTCGCTCAGGGCTTGGGCCGGGTGGGGGTGGGTTTCCATAAAAAGACCTGACACACCGACTGCGACGGCCGCGCGCGCCAGCACCGGCACCATTTCGCGCTGCCCGCCGCTGCTGGTGCCCTGGCCGCCGGGCAGCTGCACCGAATGTGTCGCATCAAACACCACCGGCGCCTGGGTTTGGCGCATGATGGCCAGGCTGCGCATATCGGACACTAAGTTGTTGTAGCCAAAGCTGGCGCCGCGTTCGCAGGCCATGAAGTTGTCTTCTTGCAGGCCTGCTTCGCGCGCTGCGGCCCGGGCTTTGTCTATGACGTTGGTCATGTCGCCGGGCGCCAAGAACTGCCCTTTTTTGATATTGACCGGCTTGCCCGACTGCGCCACGGCGCGGATAAAGTCCGTCTGCCGGCATAAAAAAGCGGGCGTTTGCAGCACATCGACCACGCTGCTGACCTGCGCTATTTGCTCGATGCTGTGGATATCCGTCAGCACCGGCACCTGCAACTCGCGCCGTACCTTGGCCAAAATCTCCAGGCCTTTGTCGATTCCCGGCCCGCGAAACGTGCTGCCGCTGGAGCGGTTGGCTTTGTCAAAACTGCTTTTAAAGATAAACGGGATGCCCAAGTTGGCGCAGATGTCTTTGAGCGTGCCGGCAGTGTCCATCTGTAGCTGCTCGGACTCGATCACGCAGGGGCCGGCGATCAGAAAAATCGGCCGTGCCAGGCCCACCTCGAAACCGCAAAGCTTCACGCAGCCACCTTGAGGTTTTTGCCATCCCGTTGGTGGTCCAGCGCCGCTTTGATAAAGGCGTTAAATAGCGGATGCCCGTCCCAGGGCGTGGATTTGAACTCCGGGTGGAATTGCACGCCCACAAACCAGGGGTGCACGCTTTGGGGCAACTCCACCATTTCGGTCAGTTGCTCGCGCTGCGTCAGGGCCGAGATGACGAGGCCGGCCGCACGCAAGCGGTCTAGAAAGTGCACATTGGCCTCGTAGCGGTGGCGGTGGCGCTCGGTCACCACGTCGCCGTAAATTTGGTGGGCAATCGTGCCTTGGGCCACGTCCGAGCTTTGCGCGCCTAAGCGCATGGTGCCGCCCATATCGGAGTTGTGGTCGCGGGTTTGGATGGTGCCGTCCTTGTCTTTCCATTCGGTGATCAGGGCGATGACCGGGTTGGGGCTGTCGGGGTCAAACTCGGTGCTGTTGGCGTCGGTCAGGCCGGCTACATGGCGGGCAAACTCGATGGTCGCCACTTGCATGCCCAGGCAGATGCCCAGATAAGGCACTTTGTTTTCGCGGGCGAAGCGCGCCGCGCTGATCTTGCCCTCAATGCCGCGCTTGCCAAAGCCGCCGGGCACTAGCACGGCATCAAATTTGGCGAGCTGGGGCAGCGAATCGGGCGTAATGGTCTCGGAGTCGATGTAGTGGATCTTGACCTTGACATGGTTTTTCATGCCCGCATGGCGCAGTGCTTCGTTCAGCGACTTGTAGCTGTCGGATAGGTCCACATATTTACCGACCATGGCGATGGTGATCTCGCCCTCGGGGTGTTCGGTCTCGTACACCAAATCGTCCCAGCGTTTGAGTTTGGCAGGTGGCGTGTTCAGGCGCAGCTTGTCGCAAATCAGGCCATCCAAGCCTTGCTCGTGCAGCATGCGCGGCACTTTATAAATCGTGTCCACGTCCCACATCGAGATCACGCCCCAAACCGGAACGTTGGAGAACAGCGAGATTTTTTGGCGCTCTTCTTCGGGAATCGGCCGGTCTGCGCGGCACACCAAGGCGTCCGCCTGGATGCCGATCTCGCGCAGTTGTTTGGCCGTGTGCTGCGTGGGTTTGGTTTTGAGCTCACCAGCGGCGGCAATCCAGGGTACGTAGCTCAGGTGGACAAAAGCGCTGTGGTTGGGGCCCATTTGCAGGCTCATCTGACGCACGGCCTCTAAAAAAGGGAGCGATTCAATGTCGCCAACGGTGCCGCCAATTTCCACAATCGCTACGTCGACGGCGTCGGGCTCGCCCAGGCGCGCGCCGCGCTTGACGAACTCCTGGATTTCATTGGTCACATGCGGAATCACCTGTACCGTCTTGCCCAAATAGTCGCCCCGGCGTTCTTTGTCCAGAACGCTTTTGTAGATTTGGCCGGTCGTGAAGTTGTTGGACTTGCGCATGCGCGTTTCCACAAAGCGCTCGTAGTGGCCCAAATCCAGATCGGTTTCGGCGCCGTCATCTGTCACGAAAACTTCTCCGTGCTGCAGTGGCGACATGGTGCCCGGGTCTACATTGAGGTAGGGGTCCAGCTTGATGAGGGTGACTGTCAGGCCCCGCGACTCTAAAAGCGCGGCGAGGGAGGCTGATGCAATTCCCTTGCCCAGGGAAGACACCACACCGCCGGTGACGAAGACAAATTTGGTCATGTCAGAGGGCGAACCCAGGGGTTCGGGTAGCTGGTAAGGCGCGATTATAGGTGTCTGCTACATTGCGCTTTGAAGCGGCCAGCCCTCCTGCTGGACGTGCAAATAGGGCGCAAGCGCATGGATTTAAACGGTAAACACATTGTTTTGGGGCTGACCGGCGGCGTGGCCTGCTACAAGGCGGCCTATTTGTGCCGCCTGCTGATCAAGGAGGGCGCGCAGGTGCAGGTGGTCATGACCGAGGCGGCCGCGCAATTCATCACCCCGGTAACCATGCAGGCCTTGAGCAACCGGCCCGTCTACGTCTCGCAATGGGACGCCCGCGAGCCCAACAACATGGCGCACATCAACCTCAGCCGCGAAGCCGATGCGATTTTGGTGGCGCCCGCCAGCGCCGACTTCATGGCCAAGCTGCTGCATGGCCGCGCTGACGACCTCTTGAGCCTGATGTGCCTGGCGCGCCCCCAAGAAACGGTGCCCCTGCTGCTGGCCCCGGCCATGAACCGCGAAATGTGGGCCCATCCGGCCACCGTGCGCAACGTGGCCCAGCTGCGCCAGGACGGCGCCACCGTGCTGGGCGTGGGCGAGGGCGACCAGGCCTGCGGCGAGACCGGCGACGGCCGCATGCTCGAGCCCGAGGAGCTGCTCGAGGATCTGATCGCGTTTTTTCAGCCCAAGTTGCTGGCCGGTCGGCGCGTGCTGATCTCCGCCGGGCCCACGTACGAGGCTATCGACCCGGTGCGCGGCATTACCAATTTGTCCAGCGGCAAGATGGGTTTTGCCCTGGCCCGGGCCGCGTACGAAGCCGGCGCCCAAGTCAGCCTGGTGGCCGGCCCGGTGAGCCTGCCCACCCCGCGCGGCGCGCAGCGCAGCAATGTGCGCTCCGCCCTGGAAATGGACGCCGCCTGCCAGGCGCAAGCCGAACACGCCGATGTATTTATCGCCACCGCCGCCGTGGCCGACTGGCGCGTAGCCCAGGCGGCGACCCAGAAAATCAAAAAACAGGCGGGCAGCGGGGCCCCCACCCTCGATTTCGTCGAAAACCCGGACATCCTGGCCACGCTGGCTGCCGGCGCCCGGGCGCGAAGCGGTGTCCTGTACTGCGTCGGTTTTGCTGCCGAAAGCCAAGACCTGCTGGCCCAGGCCAGCGCCAAACGGCTGCGCAAAGGCGTGCCGCTTTTGGTGGGCAATATTGGCCCTGCCACCTTCGGGCAGGACGAGAACGCCTTGCTCCTGGTCGACGCCCATGGTGCCGTAGAGATGCCGCGCAACAGCAAACTGGTCCTGGCGCGCCAGTTGGTGGCGCACATCGCGGCGCGCTTACCGGCCGCCTAGCCCCACGTTGAAGCCTTTTCCTTATATGAAAATTGACGTCAAAATTCTCGATCCCCGCCTGGCCGACCAGTTGCCGGCTTACGCCACCCCCGGCAGCGCCGGCCTGGATTTACGTGCCTGCCTGGACGCGCCACTAACGCTGGCGCCCAATAGCTGGCAGTTGGTGCCCACGGGCATGGCCATTTACCTGGCCGATCCGGCCTACGCCGCACTCATCCTGCCGCGTTCGGGGCTGGGCCACAAACACGGCATCGTGTTGGGCAATTTGGTGGGCTTGATTGACAGCGACTACCAAGGCCAATTGATGGTCAGCGCCTGGAACCGCAGCACGGTGGCCTTCACCATCGAGCCCATGGAGCGCATCGCGCAGCTCGTCATCGTGCCGGTGGTGCAAGCGCAGTTCCATATCGTTCAGGAGTTCCCGCCCTCCGAGCGCGGGCAGGGCGGCTACGGCTCGACGGGCAAGGCCTGAGCCGACGCGCTCAGTGCAGCGTGGGGTTTTCGGGCGCGTCCAGGGGCTCGATACGGAAAAATCCTGTGCCTGCCGAGCCCCGTTCGCGCTCCTGGCTGCTGGCCTCACGAACCTCCTCGACCCGAATGCGCAGGCGGATGGCTATGCCCGCCAGCGGATGGTTGGCGTCGAGCACCACATGCTCGGGGTAAATATCGGTCACGGTAAAGAGCGCATCGCGCGGCGCGTCCGGGTTGCATCCGGCGGGCAAGGCCGAGCCTTCGATGGTCAGGCCCACCTCGAGTTCGGCGGGAAAGAGGGCGCGGGGCTCCAAGAACAGCAACTGCTCGTTGAAGTCGCCAAAGGCCTGCTCCGGTTCGATTTGCAACTGCACCACCGCGCCCGGGCCGTGGCCTTGCAGCGCCTCCTCGATGGCGGGCAGCAAATCTTTGCCGCCAACGACAAACTCGACCGGCTCGTCTAAGACGTCTAATTCCTCGCCCAAAGTGTCCGACAGGACCCAGGTCAGGGCAACAACACAGTGTTCAGTGATTTCCATCAGACAATTGTCGCAGTTTCCCAACCCGACCCTCAGCCAAGGCACTCCATGCAAATCGACCAAACCCTGCCCCTTTTGGGCGGTATCACCCCCGCGCAGTTCATGCAGCGCTATTGGCAAAAAAAGCCACTTCTCATTCGCAATGCCATCGAGGGCTTTGCCCCCCCGGTGGACCGTGCCCAACTTTTCGACCTGGCCGCCCGCGACGACGTGCAGTCGCGCCTGGTCATCCAAAACCCGGCCCATGCGGCGCGCCCCTGGCGGCTGCGCCACGGCCCGTTTGGTCGCAAGTCGCTGCCCCCGCTCAAGCAGAAAGCCTGGACGCTGCTGGTCCAAAGCGTAGATTTGTACGACGCGCGCGTGGCTGCGCTGCGCGCCCAGTTCCGCTTCGTGCCTGATGCACGGCTTGACGACGTGATGATCAGCTACGCCTCCGACCAAGGCGGCGTGGGACCGCATTTCGACAGTTACGACGTCTTTTTGCTCCAAGCCCAGGGCCAGCGCCGATGGCGCATCGGACGCCAAAAGGATTTGCGCTTGCAAGAGGGCATGCCCTTGAAGATCCTGGCCGATTTCGTACCTGAGGAGGAATACGTCCTCTCGCCGGGCGATATGCTGTATCTGCCGCCCCGCTACGCCCATGATGGCATCGCCCAGGGCGAATGCATGACCTATTCCATCGGATTTCGGGCGTCTGCGCAAGCCGAAATGGCGCGTGAATTACTCCACAACCTGGCCGAGCGCGCACAAGACACCATGGACAGCACGCTGTACCGCGACCCGCGCCAAGCTGCAAGCGCGCAGCCGGCCCTGATTCCCGCAGCCCTCATGGACTTTGCCCAGTCGGCGCTGGCAAAGGCGCTAAAAGACCCAGATGCCTTGGCCTGCGCCTTGGGCGAGCATCTAACTGAACCCAAGCCTCAAGTGTGGTTTGACGCACCTGCGAGTCATATCGAATTAAGTGATGGTCTGCATTTGGATCGTTGTAGCCAAATGCTGTATGACAATCGGCATATATTCATCAATGGCGAGAGTTACCGAGCCGCCGGGCGCGATGCCAAAAGCCTGCGTGTCTTCGCCGATACGCACCATCTAAGTGCTAAAGCATGCCAACAGCTGAGCCCGGGCGCGAAGGAGTTGTTAACGCAATGGGCCAAAGCGGGATGGGTACATTCGGCGGGCTAAGGCGGCACTTTTCTGGTGCACTTACTTGCCTAAAGGGTTTACCCGAGGCATTATTGTGTGCTCTTGTATAATGCGATTCTCTGGCGAAAAGAGATCGAATGCTTTTTGTCGGGGTTTGAGCGGTTTACCGCCCAAGCAATTTCCGGAAATTGTTTCGTTAACTCAAACTACTTTTTTTATTATGAAAAAATCTCTCGTTTTGGCAGCTGTTATCGCTGCTGCTGCTTTGGCCGCTTGCGGTAAAAAAGAAGAAGCCGCTCCTGCTGCTGCTCCCGCTCCTGCTGCTGCACCCGCAGCCGCTGACGCATCTGCTGCTCCCGCAGCAGCTCCTGCTTCGGAAGCTTCCAAGTAATAACTCGCTTATTACGAAAAAAAACCACCGCGAGGTGGTTTTTTTTCGTCTGCAAGAAGCCCGGGCTGCACAGCGGCGCCGGGTTGGGAAGATTATTTCAGATCGTTGGCCAGGACTTTGACCATGTTTTGCGCGGTTTCTGAGGTGTCTACCTCGCCCTTCGCGTTTTTCACGACCAGCTTGGTGTTGGTGCCCTCAGCGGTCAGCACGATTTGGTATTTCTCGGCCTTGGGATCTTTGCTGTCGCTGAAGTTAAAGCTCAGCAGTTTCTTAAAGAAGCCACTCTCCCCACCGTCGGCGCCAGAAAAAGCGTAGCGCACAAAGTACACGCCTTTGCCGCGGTCGCGGTCTTCCACGGTAAAGCCTGAGCGGTCTAGCGCCAGGCCGATACGGCGCCAGCTGCCGTCAAAGCCATCCGCGATGGTTAATCCATGTGCTTTGCCTGCCGGACCGGTCACGCTTGCCAGCGTCCGGCCCTCCGCGCCTGCCACCATTTGGCTTGCCTGATCGGCGCTCAGACCAAGTTTGCGCATTAAACGGGTCAAAAATTCGGCCTCGGTCTGCAAATCGGGCGCGCCCGCTTGCCAGACCGTACGGTCTTTGGTCTCGGTGACATACAACTCCACCACCGAGCGCTGGGTGACAAAAACCTCCGTCTCACCGGCTGCATTGCGGTCCATGCGGACTTTGAAGCGGTAACGCTCGGGGCTGGAATACAGATTGTCAAACACCTTGGACAAGGCGGTGCGCAGGAAATCCTGCGGGATTTTGGCCCGGTTCTCTTGCCAATCGGTTTCCATGATGCCCAGCTCTTTTTGCTCGACGGCCACGGTAAAGCCGTTTTCCTGCCAAAACTCTTTGAGCGGTCCCCACAGCGCCTCGGGGCTGCGCTTGACCACCAGCCAGCGCTGGTTGCCCAAGCGCTCCATGCGCACATCGCCCAAAGCGGTGGGCACCATGGTCTTGGCCGCCGCGGCGGCCTCGGGCGAGCCGGCGGCCGCTTTCATGCCAGCGGCAGAGACGGCGCCGTTGATCACGGTATAGCGCGACTCTTTGGACAGCTGCGTCAGGTCTGGTGGAACCGCTAGCTGGGTCGGTTTGGAGGCGTTTTTGTAGTCGACTTTGTTGCCCTCGAACACGGAACAAGCGCCCAGACTCAGGGCGGCGCACAGAAGACTTAACTGGAAAGTAGGTTTCACAAAGGACCTTTGTTAGATAAATTTAGACCAGACCTGTCGAGGCCAGAAGGGTTTGCAGGGCCGGACGCAAATTCTCGCTCAGCGGCGTTAAGGGCAGGCGAATGGCCTCCGAGCACAAACCCATCTTGGCCGCCGCCCATTTGACCGGAATCGGGTTGGCTTCGACAAACAGGCCTTTGTGCAAGGGCAAAAGCTGCATTTGGATCGCCATGGCCCCGCGAACATCGCCGGCCAAGGCCGCCATGCACAGTTCATGCATCAGGCGCGGCGCGATATTGGCCGTGACGCTTACATTGCCGTGGCCGCCGCAGAGCATGAGCGCCACGGCGGTAGGGTCGTCGCCGGAGTAGATGGAAAAGTCCGGAGGCGCTTCCTTAATTAGCCACTGCGCACGTTCGATATTGCCGGTCGCCTCTTTGATACCGACGATGCCAGGCACGTGTGCCAAACGCAGCACGGTTTCGTGGGCCATATCGGCCACGGTGCGGCCTGGGACGTTGTACAAGACCATCGGCAGGTCGACAGCTTTGGCAATGGCCAGAAAGTGCTGGTACAGCCCCTCTTGGGTGGGTTTGTTGTAGTAGGGGACCACTTGCAACTGGCAGTTGGCGCCCACCGACTTGGCAAATTGGGCCAATTCAATGGCTTCGCTGGTGGAGTTGGCGCCGCATCCGGCCATGATGGGCACCCGCCCGGCCGCTTGCGCGACCGACACCCGGATGATCTCGCAATGCTCCTGTACCGTCACCGTGGGAGACTCGCCGGTGGTGCCGACCACGCAAACGCAGTCGGTGCCCTGGGCAATATGCCAGTCGATCAGCTTGCGCAATGCGGGATAGTCCACGGCGCCATCGGCCAGCATGGGGGTGATCAAGGCAACAATACTGCCCCTGATGGGAGTGAAGGTCGAAGTCATCTGGTGTGAATTAAAAATGTGCCGCGATCGCGGGGGGCTCGAATCTATTCATTTTAGCGAGAGTGGCGGGGGCAGGGCGGCGCCCGCCAAGGGGCGTATGGCGGCAATGCGCTGCACCACGCGGGTCGGTTCATTGGCTACGCCGCATTCGTAGGCTACGACCTGCAGACCCTGGCAAAGCTGCAAGAGTTCACCCGCTTGAAGCAAGAACTCGGCGCGACGGGGCCGCCCTAGCTGTTCTTGGCCTGCACCAAAGGTTTCGTAGAGCAGCACGCCGCCGGGCGCCAGATTGGCCAGCAGCTGCGGCCACAGGGGGCGCCACAGGAAATTAAAGACCAGCACGGCGTCAAACGGAGATGCCAGTTGCGCGGCGGGCCAGGGCGCGCCCTCCAAGTCAGCTTGCAGGAGTTGGGCTTGTGGCACCCGCGAGCGCGCGGCCTGCACATCGATGTCTAAGCCCGTAACCATGTGACCGCGTTGGGACATAAAGGCCAGGTGCCGGCCGGCACCGCAGGCGACATCAAGCACCCGGCCCTGGGGCGCAATCAGGTGCGCCCAGCGCATCAGCCAGTCCGAAGGCGCGCCCAAAGGGCCGTCGTGATGCGGATTCACCGTGGCTTGACCTCGTCTTTGAGGGCATTCATGGCCATGCGTTCGACCAGGCCTGGGGCGATCAGCTTGAGAAAGCGGCCTATTTTCCCGGTCGTGGTCATCACCACCTCGCGTTGGCGATCCTGCATGCCTGTGACGATCAGGCGCACGCAATGGCCTACGGCCATGGCGCCGTCCTCGCGCAGCCCGCTATGGCCGGCGCGCTCGCCCTTGGCGTTGTAGCCGTGGTAGCGAATTTGGGTGAGCACCACGCCAGGATAGGCCACCGTGACGCTTACGCCCGCGTGGACCAGTTCGGCGCGCAAAGCCTCAAAGAAACCCGTCATGGCAAATTTGCTGGCGCTGTAGGCCGTGCGCCCCGGCACGCCGATCAGTCCGGCCAGCGACGACACCGCCACGATGCGGCCCTTGCGCGCCTTCAAATACGGCAGCGCCGCATGGGTGCACCACACGCTGCCCCACAAATTGATTTGCATCAGGCGTTCGTACCACTGCAAATCGTCGGCTGCCACGTCTTGCAACAGCGCCTGCGCGGACACACCGGCGTTGTTGACCAAGGTATCGATATGCCCAAAGTGCTCCACCGCCTGCGCGATCAGCGCGCGGCACTGGTCCTGCACTGAGACATCAGTCACCACCACCAGGCATTGTGCGCCCAGGCCCTGGCAGTGTTCGGCTGTGCTTTGCAGGCCGGCCAGGGAGCGCGCCGCCAGCACCAGGGCCAGGCCAGCGCCGTGGCGCTGGGCCAGTTGACGCGCCATTTCGGCGCCAATGCCGTCTGAGGCGCCGGTGATCACGACTACCTGCAGCGCGTCGTTGTGGGGGGAAACTGTCATGGCAAATCCTTGGAAAAAGTGCGGCGGCTAAAAGCAGGCCCACAGCTGTTGGCTAAGTAAAACCATAAATTGCGGATCGGCGTAGAGTGAAAACACCCCGAGCAGCGCAGCTGCGATGACCATACCCAGCGCCAGGCGGCGGCGTGCAAGGGAGCGCTGCATCACGGCCATGGCCCGGGCTCTTAGCGGGCACCCGCTAGCTGCGGGCCACTGGCGCGCACGATCGCTGTCTCGCGAATTGGCAGATTCACCAGGCCTGCAAATACGCCCAGCGCAATCGCCAGGTACCAGGCCAGGTCGTAGTTGCCGGTGCGGTCATAAAAATAGCCGCCCAGCCAAACACCTAAAAATGAGCCCACTTGGTGACTCAAAAATACAAAGCCGCTGAGCATGGACAGGTGCGCCACGCCGAAAATTTGCGCAATCGCCGCATTGGTGGCTGGCACGGTGGACAGCCAGAGCAAGCCCATGACGGCACTGAAAATATAAACCGTCGTCGGACTCAGCGGCGTGCTGATAAAGATGGCAATGACCAGAGCGCGTGAAAAATAGATGAAGGACAGAATCAGCCGCTTGGGCATGCGCTGGCCCAAGGCGCCAGAGATATAGGTGCCAAACACGTTAAACAAGCCCACCAACGCCAGCGCATAGCTGGCCACTTGGGGCGCCAGGCCCATGTCTTTGAGGTAGCTGGGCATGTGCACTCCGATGAATACCACCTGAAAACCGCAGACAAAATAGCCGGCCATCAAGAGCTGAAAACTGCGGTAACGAAAGGCTTCGGCGAGGGCCTGCACAATGCTTTGCCCGCCGCCGTGTGCAGATGCCGGGCTGGCCAAAGCCGGTTCGCGCAGCCCGCGCGCCAGCGGGATGATGGCCAAGCAGAGCAGGGCCAGGGCCACCAGGGCCTCTTGCCAGCCCAGGGAGTCAATGAGCCGCCCCTCAATGGGCACCATCAAAAACTGCCCAAAAGAGCCGGCCGCCGCCGCCACGCCCATGGCCCATGAGCGTCGCTCCGGCGCGACATTGCGGCCGATCACGCCGTAAACCACCGCATAGGTGGTGCCCGCCTGGGCCAGGCCCAGGGCTACGCCGGCGGTCAGCATCAGCTGTAGCGGCGTTTGGGCATAGGCCATGCCCAGCAAGCCCAGCGCATACACCAGGGCCCCCGCAATCAGCACCCGAAAGGCACCGAACCGGTCGGCCACCATGCCCACAAAGACGCCGAACACGCCCCAGGACAGGTTTTGGATGGCCATGGCCAGCGCATAGGTCTCGCGCGTCCAGTCATGACCTTGGGTCAGCGGTTGCAACCACAGGCCAAAGCCATGGCGTATGCCCATGGACAAGGTCACTATGGCGGCGCCGCAGGCCAGGACTTGGGTGGTGGAAAGAGGAGGCGGGGGGGAGTGGGCGGTCGAGTTCACGGCCTTGAATATAGCCAGTTAGGCTTGCCTACGCTGTCCGGTCTGTGCCAGGGCGTGCGCCATGGTTTACAGTAACTGTCTTTATATACAGTTAAAAAGCCCTCCCAAGGCTACAATCGGCCCCCATGTCAGCCAAAGCCCCTACCCCCCCGTCCGCCGCCCAAGCCTATTCCGAAGGTTCCATCCGGGTTCTCAAAGGCCTGGAGCCGGTCAAGCAACGACCCGGCATGTACACCCGCACCGACAACCCGCTGCACGTCATCCAAGAGGTCTTGGACAACGCTGCCGACGAGTCGCTGGCCGGGCATGGCAAGAAAATCAAGGTCATATTGCACACCGACGGCTCGGTGACCGTGGACGACGACGGCCGAGGTATTCCCTTCGGTATGCACCCGGAAGAAAAAGCGCCGGTGATCGAGCTGGTGTTCACCCGCCTGCACGCCGGCGGCAAGTTTGACAAGGGCAAGGGTGGCGCCTACAGCTTCTCGGGCGGCTTGCATGGCGTGGGCGTGAGCGTGACCAATGCGCTGGCCAAGCGCCTGGAGGCCACCTCCTACCGCGAGGGCGCGGTGGCGCACCTGGTGTTTCAGGGCGGTGACGTCACCGAAAAGCTGCAAGTGCGCAAAATCGCGGAGGGTGACCGCAAATCCGGCACCTCGGTGCGCGTTTGGCCCGATGGCCAATATTTCGAATCCTCTGCCCTGCCCATGGGCGACCTGGCGCATTTGCTTCGCAGCAAAGCCGTGCTGATGCCCGGCGTCACGGTCACGCTGGTCAACGAAAAAACCAAAGAGACCCAGACCTGGCTGTACAAAGGCGGCCTGCGCGATTACCTGACCCAGTCGCTTAACGGCGACCCGGTAATTCCGTTGTTCGAAGGCGAGGGTTTTGCCGACAGCAACAGCGACAACTTTGCCGAAGGCGAGGGCGCCGCCTGGTGCGTGGCCTTTACCGAAGACGGCCATCCGGTGCGCGAGAGCTACGTCAACCTGATTCCGACCAGCGCCGGCGGCACCCACGAAAGCGGGCTGCGCGACGGTTTATTCAGCGCGGTGAAGAATTTCATCGAGCTGCACGCGCTGTTGCCCAAAGGCGTCAAGCTGATGCCCGAAGACGTGTTCGCCCGCGCCAGCTATGTGCTCTCGGCCAAGGTGCTGGACCCGCAGTTTCAGGGGCAGATCAAGGAGCGGCTCAATTCGCGCGACGCGGTGCGCTTGGTGTCTGGCTTCGTGCGCCCGGCGCTCGAGCTGTGGCTCAACCAGCATGTGGATTACGGTAAAAAGCTGGCCGAACTGGCTATCAAAGCGGCGCAAACCCGCCAGCGCGCGGGACAAAAAGTCGAGAAGCGCAAAAGCTCGGGCGTGGCGGTTTTGCCCGGCAAGCTGACGGATTGTGAAAGCCGCGACCTAGCCTACAACGAAGTGTTTCTGGTCGAGGGCGACTCGGCCGGTGGCAGCGCCAAGATGGGGCGCGACAAAGAAAACCAGGCCATCCTGCCTCTGCGCGGCAAAGTGCTCAACACCTGGGAAGTGGACCGCGACCGGTTGTTTGCCAACACCGAGATTCACGATATTTCGGTAGCCATTGGTGTGGACCCGCACGGTCCGGATGACACGCCCGATTTCAGCGGATTACGCTACGGCAAGGTGTGCATTCTGAGCGATGCGGACGTAGACGGTTCGCATATCCAGGTGTTGCTGCTCACCTTGTTTTTTCGGCATTTCCCCAAGTTGATCGAGGCCGGCCATGTGTATGTGGCGCGGCCCCCGCTGTTTAGGGTTGATGCACCGGCGCGTGGTAAAAAACCGGCGTCAAAGGCCTATGCGCTGGACGCGGGCGAAATGGGTGCGATTTTGGACAAGCTGCGCAAAGAGGGCGTGCGCGAGGGGGCCTGGAGCATCAGCCGCTTCAAGGGTCTGGGCGAGATGAACGCCGAGCAACTGTGGGATACCACGCTTAACCCCGATACGCGGCGCTTGTTGCCGGTAGCTTTGGGGGCGATTGATTTTGCGGCGACCGAGTCCTTAATTACCAAGCTGATGGGCAAGGGCGAGGCGGCGGCGCGCCGGGAGTTGATGGAGTTGCATGGGGATTCGGTGGATATTGATATTTGATTCGCTGCTTGGGTGTTGGCTTACTTCTCTCGGGCGAGCAAAGGGCTATGGGGGCTTCCTCATGGTGGGGTACCACAAATCGTCAGCCCCCACAGCCCTTCGCTCGCAGGCTATTGCGCTCATTTTCGGAATGCTTGCTACGTAAATAAATTGCACAAAAAATATGACCGACCAAACCACTCTCGATTTGCTGCCCGCACCCGAAGGCGACGATCAGCTCAACTTGGCCACCTATGCGCAGCGCGCATATTTGGAATACGCGCTGTCGGTGGTCAAAGGCCGTGCGCTGCCCGATGTGTGCGACGGGCAAAAGCCGGTGCAGCGGCGCATTTTGTATTCCATGTCGCGCATGGGGCTGGGCTTTGGCGGGGCCAATAACAACACGGGCGCTAAGCCGGTCAAGAGCGCGCGGGTGGTGGGCGATGTGCTGGGCCGCTTTCATCCGCATGGCGACCAGGCCGCGTATGACGCGCTGGTGCGCATGGCGCAGGATTTTTCGCAGCGTTATCCGCTCATCGACGGGCAGGGAAATTTCGGCTCGCGTGATGGCGATGGCGCGGCGGCCATGCGCTATACCGAAGCGCGCTTGGCCAAAATCACCAGTTTGTTGCTGGACGAAATCGACCAGGGAACCGTGGATTTTGTGCCCAATTACGATGGTTCCACCGAAGAGCCCAGCCAGTTGCCCGCGCG
>CAMATX010000038.1 GCA_945861345.1 Comamonas sp. lk | reverse complement strand
TGGACGCGCTGGACTGCGACGTCATGGGCGACGAGCCGATTTGGGTCGACGGCAAGGTGGTGGGCTGGGTCACCTCCGGCGGCTTTGGCCACTATGTGAACCAATCGCTGGCGCAAGGCTATATCCCCACCGAATGCTTCCAACCCGATATGAAGCTCGAAATCGAAATTTTGGGCGAGCGCCGGGCGGCGCACTTGCAGATGGACCCGCCCTTCGACCCAGAAGCCAAACGCATGCGCATGTAAGGAGACGCCCCGATGTCGCACTACTCGGCCTGGTCATTGCTGCGCAATGCGCTTGGCGGCCATAAACATTGGGACCGCGCCTGGCGCGACCCCGAGCCGCGTAAAAGCTATGACGTCATCATCATCGGCGGCGGCGGGCATGGCTTAGCCACTGCCTATTACCTGGCTAAAAACCACGGTATCAAAAACATCGCGGTGCTAGAAAAAGGCTATATCGGCTCGGGCAATGCAGGACGCAACACCACCATCGTGCGCTCGAATTACATGATGCAGGACAACACTGCGTTTTACGAACACTCCATGTCCTTGTGGCGCGGCATGTCGCAAGAGCTGAACTACAACGTCATGTTTTCGCCGCGTGGATATTTGTACGTCACCATGTCGCCCAGTGGGCATGATGCGCAAATCCGCCGCGCCAACATCATGCGCCTGAACGGCATTCGCGCCGACATCTTGAGCCGCGAAGACGTGATGAAAGAAGCGCCCTACCTGGACTTTTCTGACGAAGCGCGCTTTCCGATTTACGGTGCCATGTTGCAACCGGACGCCGGCACAGCGCGCCACGACGCGGTGGTATGGGGCTATGCGCGCGCGGCCAATGCGCTGGGCGTAGACATCATCCAAAACTGCGAAGTGCGCGACTTTGAGTGGTCGGGCGAACGCATCACCGGCGTACACACTTCGCGCGGCACCATCAGCGCGGGCAAAGTAGGTATGGCAGTGGCGGGCAACACCTCACCCTTGGCGCAAAAGGCCGGGCTGCAATTGCCTATCGACAGCCATGTGCTGCAAGCCTATGTCACCGAGTCCATCAAGCCCATCGTCAACCATGTGGTGGTCTGGTCGGCCTCGTACTTTTATTTCTCGCAGTCGGACAAAGGCGGCCTGGTGTTTGGCGGCCATATCGACCGCTACAACTCCTACGCCCAGCGCGGCAATTTGGCCAATGTCAGCGAAGTAACCCAAGCCCTGGTCAGCGCCATGCCTAGCGCGGCGCGCCTGCGCGTACTGCGCCACTGGGGCGGCGTGATGGACATGACGCCGGACGGCAGCCCCATCATCACCAAAACCCAGGTCGATGGGCTCTACCTCAATACCGGTTGGTGCTATGGCGGCTTTAAAGCTACCCCGGCCTCGGGCTGGTGTTTTGCGCACACGATCGCCAACGACGCGCCTCACGCCTACAACGCCGGCTTCACGCTAGAGCGCTTTTCCCAGGGCCGCTACATCGACGAAGCGGGCACCGGCCCCTACAACCATTTGCAATAGAAAGGGCAGATACACCATGCTACGCATCGCCTGCCCCTACTGCGGCACCCGCGACCACGAAGAGTTCAGCTACTTCGGGGACGCCACCCAAGCCTACCCCGACCTGGGCGTAGAAAACCACGACGCCTGGGTGAACACCGTTTACACCCGCCCCAACCCGCGCGGCATCCATAGCGAATTTTGGCAACACACCTTGGGCTGCCGCCGCTGGCTGGTAGTCAAGCGCCACACGGTGACGCACGACATTGAATCGGTAGTGCCCGCTGCCCAAAGGAGTGTGGCATGAGCAAAACAGCCAAGCCCCAAGGCGGCAAATACCGCCTGGCCAGCGGCGGGCGCATCGACCGCGACACGCCGCTGCGCTTTACGCTCAACGGCACGTCCTACCAAGGCTTTGCCGGTGATACGCTGGCCTCCACGCTTTTGGCGCACGATGTGCACTTGGTAGGCCGCTCCTTCAAATACCACCGCCCTCGCGGCATCATGGCCGCCGGTGTGGAAGAGCCCAATGCGCTCCTCACACTGGGCGATGGTGCCACCCGCGAGCCCAATATCGCCGCCACCGTGGCCGAGCTGGAGCAAGGTCTGCGCGCCCGCACCCAAAACGCCTGGCCCTCGGTGCGCCTGGACATGATGGCCGTCACCTCGCTGCTCTCACCGCTGTTTGTGGCCGGCTTTTATTACAAAACGTTCATGGGCCCGACGCGCAAGGCCTGGATGTTTTACGAGCACTTCATCCGCAAAGCGGCCGGCCTGGGCGCTTCGGTGCCCGACTTTGATATCCACCGCTACGACTACCACAACGACTACGTCGACGTGCTGGTCATCGGCTCGGGCGCAGCCGGGCTAGCTGCTGCTTTGCAAGCGGCCCGCGCCGGCGCCGAGGTCATGCTCGTGGAGCAAGACTTTGAACTGGGTGGCGCCCTGCTCAACTGCCCGGTCGGCAGCCCGCAAGCGCAGTGGCTCACCCATATGCTCCAAGAGCTGCAAGCCAGCGGTCGCGTGCGCCTGCATACGCGCAGCACCGCGTTTGGCATTTACGACGGCAATACCGTCGGTGTGATCGAGCGCAGCGCCCCCGGCGTGGCCGACCCTGCCTTTGGCGTACCACGCCAGCGCATGCGTACCGTGCGGGCGGGCGCCATCGTCATGGCCTGCGGTGCCATCGAGCGCCCGCTGGTGTTTGCCGGCAACGACAAACCCGCTGTCATGCTCAGCAGCGCGGTAGGCGCTTACGTCAACCGCTATGCCGTCTCACCGGGCAAGCGCGCGGTCTTTTGCCTGAACAATGACGCCGCCTACGCCGACGCTTTGGCGCTGGCCGAGGCCGGAGCGCAGGTACATATCGTCGACCTGCGGCCCACCAGCGCGCCGGCATTGCTCAGCGCCGCCAATAGCGCCGGCATTACCGTGCACCACGGCAGCGCCATCACGCAGGTGGACGGCTTTCAGCGGGCCAGCAGCTGCCGCATTGAAGGCTATGACGCCAACAGCGGCCACGTCATGGGTGGGGCCATGCAGCTGCAGGTCGATTTGGTCGCCATGTCGGGCGGCTGGACGCCGACCGTGCACCTGAGCTCGCACCGCAACGTCAAGCCGGTCTACCGCAGCGATATCGGTGGCTTTGTGCCCGGCGGCTTTGACCGCGCCCAGTTTGGCGCCGGCAGCATGGTCGGCGAGCAGACCTGGGACGGCGCCATCGCTTCGGGCTGGAGCGCCGGCGCCCAGGCCGCTGGCGTGCTCAGCCTGCAAGCCAGCGGCACTGCGCCCGTGCTGCAAGCGGGCTTTGGCATGGCCTTTGTGCCCGCTGCGCCACTGCGCGCAGGCCGAGGCGGCGGCAAAGCGTTTGTCGATTTCCAGAACGACGTCAGCATCGAGGATGTCGAGCTCGCCCACCGCGAAGGTTATGTGTCGGTGGAGCACCTCAAGCGCTACACCACGCTGGGCATGGGCACCGACCAGGGCAAGACTTCCAACCTCAACGGCATCGGCATCATGGCCGCGCAGCGCGAGGTGGACATGGCCCAGGCCGGCACCACCACTTTTCGCCCACCCTACACGCCCGCATCCTTGGGCGCGCTGGCCGGGCGCAATGTGCGCAGCCACTTCCAGCCCGAGCGACTTACGGCTATGCACGACTGGCACATGGCCCACGGCGGCGTCAAGATGGAGGCGGGCTACTGGCTGCGCCCCCTGTGGTACCGCACGCATGGCGCCACGCTCTCGCAGGCCTACAAAACCGAGATGGACTTTGTGCGCGAAAGCGTAGGCATCGCCGACACCTCCACGTTGGGCAAGATCGATGTGCAAGGCCCGGACGCCGCCGAGTTTTTAGACCGGGTGTACGTGAATGGCTACTCCAAGCTGGCCGTGGGCAAGGCGCGCTACGGCTTCATGCTGCGCGAGGATGGCATCGTCATGGACGACGGCACCACCACGCGTATCAGCGACACCCAGTTTTTCATGACCACCACCACCGCGCAAGCAGCCAAGGTGATGAGCCATCTGGAGTTTTTGCTGCAAGTGGTCTGGCCCGAGCTGCGCGTCACCGTGGCTTCCGTCACCGACCAGTGGGCGGCCATGAGTATGGCCGGCCCGCGCACCCGCGAGGTGCTGCAAGCGGCCTTCCCGCATCTGGACTTTGCCGACGCCGCCCTGCCCTTTATGGGCCTGCTGGACACGCAAGGCCAAGGCGCCCTCGAAGGTGTGGCGCTGCGCATCCTGCGCCTGACCTTCTCGGGTGAGCTGGCCTATGAAATCTTTGTGCCCACGCACCACGGCCTGGCCGTGTGGGAGCACCTGATGGAAGCGGGCAAGCCCTGGCAACTGCGGCCCTATGGCCTGGAGGCGCTGGGCTCGCTGCGTATCGAGAAAGGCCACGTGGTCGGCTCGGAGATGGACGGCCGCACCACTTTGGGCGACCTGGGCGCCGGCCGCATGGCCAGCCAGACCAAAGACTTCTGGGGCAAGGCCCTGGCCCAAAGCGAACACCTGCAAAAACCCGACCGGCCCACTCTGGTCGGCCTGGAAGCGGTGGATCCGGCGCAACCGCCAAGCAACGGCTCCATCCTGTTCTTTGCCGACGACGCCATACAAGGCCACGGGCGCGGGCACGTGACCTCCACCACCTTTAGCAAAACCGTAGGCAAGGCCATCGCCCTGGGCCTGCTGCAAGGCGGCACCGCGCATGTGGGCCAAGAAATGGTGGCCGCCTCGCCCGCCACCGGGCGCCAATACCGCCTGCGCGTGGTCGAGCCCTGCTTTATTGATCCGCAAGGAGCGCGTTACCGTGTCTGATACCTCCACCCCCACCGCCCCGGGCACCACCAGCCACCCCACGCGCAGCGGCCAGGTGCAGGTGCACCTGCGGGTGCAAACACTGGCCAACATCACGCAGATCAGCACCTGGTCGGCCGGCATTGGCGCGCTGAGCAGCGCACTGCACCGCGCCCTGGACTGCGAAGCGCCCCTGCACACCGGCCAGCTAACCCACTGCGCCCTGGGCACGCTGATGCGCAGCGGCCCCTTTGAGTTTTTGCTGATCGGCCAGGATGACCAAGCCCCCAGCGACCGCGTCGCCCTGCTGCGCCAGCACGTAGGCGCTGATATCGGCGCCGTGCTGGACCTGAGCCACGCCCGCGTGCGCGTCAGCGTGCAAGGCGAGAAAGCGGTGGACACCCTGTCCAAGCTCTACGCACTGGACTTTCGGCCCGCCGCCTTTGCCAAGGACAGCTTTGCCCTGACCGGCCACCACCACATCCCCTGCCTGCTGCACCGCCTGGATGCGCAGCACTTCCACGCCTACTTCTTTAGCACCTACGCGCGCGGGCAGGTCGGCTTGCTGGAGGATGCGGCTTTGGAGTTTGGGGTGACTTTGACGACCTTGCGCTAAGCGCTACGGCATCGCCGCCCTCGCGGCCTCCACTACACGGCCCAGGCCCAGACCCAGCCCGCGTAAGCGGCATCGGACTGCAACACGGCCAATGAGCGAGCGCGTGGTATGGGCGCGCCGTCTTCGATCATGATTTCTACATGCTGGTCAATCGCTTGACGCGCGTTGTCCATGGCCTCGTCCAACGTGTCCCCTGCAGAAAAACAGCCCGGCAAGTCGGGTACCGCGACACCCCATGCACTTGTCTGCGTGCCAGGTTCGATTGCGATGATGAATTTCATAATGTCCCCCTTCAACGTAGTACGGCGTCCCTGGAAGTATGTGGAGCACACCGGTTCCGAAGCAATTTTTTTTGAATGCCAATTTTGAACCAAAAAAAAGCCGGGGATTAGCTCCCCGGCCTTTACGCTTTGCGCGTGGAACTTAGTCCGCGCTAAAGCTCACCACGTCCACCAGGGCGCGGCGCACTTTGCGGGGCCAGTTGCCGGGGGCGGGGCGGCCTACGGCGATGAGCATGGCGGGGATTTCGTTGGCGGCGAGTTTGCACTCGGCGCTGACGGCGGCGGGGTCAAAGCCGATCATGGCGCCCGAGACCAGGCCTTTGCCGTGGGCGGCGTACATCAGCGTCATGGCGGCCATGGAGGCCGAGCGGATGGCTTCGTCGCGCTGCAGTTGGGCGTTGCTGTCGTACATGCCGTTGGCCATGCCGATCCAGCCATCAAAAGCGGCTTGGTCGATGTGGCCGCCATCCAGCATGGGCTTGATGAGCGTGGGCAGGTCTTTGTGGCCGCCCACTTTGCCGACGACCACAAAGGTCACGGCCGCGTCGCCCACTTTGGGCTGGTTAAAAGCAGCGGCCTTCAGGCGCGCTTTGGCAGCGGGCGTGTTGACGGCCACCAGGCGCCAGTTTTGCTGGTTAAAGGAGGTGGGGGTTTGGTTGGCCAGTTGGGCCAGCTCCGAAATTTCGGCCTGGCTCATGACGTGGGTGGGGTCAAAGTTGTTGGCGGAGGTGCGGCCGTTGATGGCGCTTGCAATGTCTGTCATACGAAGTCTCTTTAGGTAATAGGTGGTGAAGGGAAATTATTTGGCCAGCGCTTCGATCGCGATGTCGATACGCACCTCGTCACCCACGTAGGGGGCGTATTTGCCAGCGCCAAACTCGGTGCGCTTGATGGTGGTAAAGGCATTGGCGCCCAGTGCGGGCACTTTCATCATGGGGTGCGGTACGGCCTGGAAGGAGGTCACGGTCAGGGTAACGGCTTTGGTCACGCCTTTGATGGTGAGCTGGCCTTCTACAGAGGCGGGCTTGTCGCCGTCAAAAACCACTTTGGTGGATTTGAAGGTGGCTTTGGGGAACTTGGCCGTGTCCAGAAAGCCTTCGCCTTGGATGTGGCTGTTGAAGTCGGTGGAGCCGGTGTTGACGGTGGTCATGTCAATGACGATGTCGACCGCGCCGGTTTTGGCCGCGGCGTCAAACACCACGGTGCCGCTGGTGTTGGTAAAGCTGCTCAGCTGGGTGGAATAGCCCAGGTGCGAATACGAAAAACGTGGGTAGGTATGCGAGCTGTCCACCGTGTAGGTCACGGGGGCGGCCAGGGCGGCGTCCATGCTGATGGCCGTGAGTGCGATCGCAGCGCTGAGGGTTTTCAAAGTTTTCATAGAAGTTCTCCAGTTAAAAGAAGGTTTATTTGCCCGCTTGGACGGTGAGTTGAAAATTGACCAGAACGTCATTGGCAATGACGTCAAATTTGGACCAGACGCCCTCGCCGATGGCAAAGTCGGCGCGCGCCAGGGTGAAGCTGGCGCTCAATTGGCCTTTGGCGCCTTGGGCCACGTACTTGACCGGGAACTTCAGCTCCCGCGCGCGGCCTTTGATACTGAGCGTGCCACTGGCCTCGTACACATTGGGCGCCGTGGCCTTCATTTGTTTGAGCACGAAGACGGCCTTTGGAAAGGCGGCGGTGTGGAACCAGGGTTTGCCGACTACCTCGTCATCGCCCTCGCCCGAGCCGGTGTCTATGCTGGCCAGGTCAATGTCGATGGTGGCGCTGGCCTGCTCGGGCTTGGCTGGGTCAAAGCTGAGCGCGCTGGCAAATTTGCCAAACTTGCCATCCATGGAGACGCCCATTTGCTTGTAGCGAAAGGTGATGCTGCTTTTGTCCAGCTGCACGCCTTGGAATGGCGCGGCCATGCTGCTGGTGGCCAGTACAAGGCCGGCCGCAAGGGCTGCAAAGTGTGTGTATTTCATATGAGTGATCAGCTTTATCCGGCTTTAGAAGGCATCATGCGTTGCAAGACGTCATCCTTGAGGACGCGGTAGTGGTACACGGCGGCGGCCACATGCACGCCGACCAGCGCCATCAGAGCCACGGCCAGCGCGCCGTGCAGCTCTTCGAGCTGGTGGCCCAGGGCTTTATCGCGGGCCACCAGGTCGGGCAGCGGCAGCACGCCAAACCAGACGGTTTGCACGCCCTTGGCCGAGCTCATGATCCAGCCGCTCACCGGTATGGCCAGCATCAGCACATACATCGCAAAGTGCCCGGCATGGGCCGCCGTCTGCTGCAAGCCGGTCATGCTGGCGGGATACGCGGGCGGGCGGTGCGTGGCGCGCCAAAACAGGCGCAGCCAGACCAGGGCAAAAAAGCTTACGCCTGCCCACTTGTGCCAGGAAAAGAGCAGGATTTTTTCCGGCGACAGGGGCAAATCGGCCATGTAAAAGCCCAGCGCCAATAGGCAGCCAAGCATGAGGGCCATCAGCCAGTGCAGGGCTTTGGCGGGGGTGGTGTAGTGCGTGGTCATGGGGTGGTGTTAGTGAAAGCTGTAGCCGTCCATGGCAATGACGTAATCGCTCACGCCCCTGAAAAAGGCCTGGGCTTGCGCATCAGCACCGGCGGCGCCTAAAGCGGTAAAAAGGGGCAGCAAATGGTCTTCGCTGGGGTGGGCGCGCGCGCCGTCGGCGCTGGCCTGGCGGTAGTTGAGCAAGGCGTCCACGTCTTTGGCCACCATGTGGGCGTGTATCCAGTCGGCAAAGCTGTGGACATAGGCGGGTGTGAGGCCGCCGGACATGCGGGCCACACCGTAATCGCGCAAATTGTGGGTGACATTGCCCGAGGCGACGATGAGCACATCGCCCTGCGCCAATTGCGCCAGCGCCTGTCCCACCCGGTAGGCGTGCGCCGGGCCGGCATGGGTTTGCAGCGACAGCGGGATCACCGGAATGTCCGCGTCCGGAAACATCTGGCGCAAGGGCACCCAGGCGCCGTGGTCCAGGCCGCGCGTCGGGTCTAGGCGCACTTCCAAGCCCTGGGCTTGCAGCGCGCTGGCAACCAACTTGGCGGCCTCGGGGCAGCCGGTGGCGGGGTAGCGGATGTCGTAGAGGCGGCTGTCAAAGCCAGAGAAGTCGTAAATCGTCTCGAGCTGGGTGGCGGTGCCGACGGTGGGCACGGCGGTTTCCCAGTGCGGGCTGAGCACCACGATAGCGCGCGGCGTGGCAAAGCTTTGAGCCACTTGCGTCATGGCGGCGCCCGCAGCGCCCGGGTTCAGCGCAAAAGTGGGCGCACCATGGGGCACAAAGAGGACGTTTCGGTGGGTGGACATGGGGCTCGTTGGGTTGGCGAGGTGGACTGTAGGCGGTCATGCGCAAAAGAAAAAGCCGCATATGCACAATTACTTGTTGCATAATTTGCAACAATGGACAAACTCGATGCAATGCAGGTGTTCGTGCGCGTGGCCGAGGCGGGTAGTTTTACCGCCGTGGCCGAGCAGCTGCAGGTAGACCGCTCGGCCATCACCCGGCAAATCAGCGCGCTGGAAAAACACCTGTCCGCCAAGCTGATCACCCGCAGCACGCGCAGCCTGACGCTCACCCCGGCAGGCGCCGCCTACCTGGAAAAGTGCCGCCTGATCCTCAATATGGTGGACGCGGCCGAGTCCAGCCTGTCCGAGGAAGGCGCCATGGTCCGCGGCCGGGTGCGCCTTGCCTTGCCGTTGAGCTTTGGCCGCGAGCGCCTGATGCCCGCGCTGCTGGAGTTCATGCGCCTGCAGCCGCACCTGGAAATGCTGCTGACCATGTCAGACCAGCGCTCCAACCTGATTGAGGAAGGCCTGGACCTGGCCATCCGCATTACCGCCGACCTGCAGCCGGGCGACATTGTCCGCAAGCTGGGCGCGTGCCGGCTGCTGACGGTGGCCTCGCCGGCCTACCTGGCCGAACACGGCCAGCCCGCGCACCCCGAAGATCTGCGCCACCATGAGTGCCTGATCTATTCCATGAGCAGTACAACGGCCAGTTGGCCCTACCAAGTTGGCAACCAAACCAAGCCCTTCGCAGTGCGCGGCCGCCTAACGGCAAACAATGGCTTGGCCCTTTTGAACGCCAATGCGGCAGGCATGGGCATTTCGGTGCAGCCCGATTTTTTGGCAGCGCCGTTTTTGCAGTCGGGCCAGGTGGTGGAGATCCTGGCCGATTTCGCCCCACCGCCCCTGGGCATTTACGCCGTGCTGCCCAGCAACCGCTACATCCCGCACCGGGTGGCGGTGCTGATGGACTTCCTGGCCAAGGCACTGGCGACGATGGGGCACTGAGCCCAAGGGGCAAAATAGCAGCATGATCCTAGAAACCCCCACATCCACCATGCCCCCCAGCCTGCGCCTGTTTTTTGGCTTTGCCTGCATCAGCGGGCTTTTGTCTGTGGCCGTCAGTGCCTCCTTAGCCCATGGCCTGAATTTGACGCCGTACGACTTGCAGGCCCTTGCCTGGGCCTTGGACTTGCAGCGCTTTCATGCCTTGGCGCTGATCGGGCTGACGCTGATGGGCCTGGTGCGCGGCGGCAACTGGCTGCGCACGCTGGCCGGGCTGCTTTTTGTGGTGGGAACCGTGCTGTTCAGCGTGAATATCGAGCTGCGCATCCTGCACGGCTTGGAGGCCCTGCGACCGGCCGCGCCTTGGGGCGGCAGCGCCTGGATGCTAGCCTGGCTGCTCTGGGCGGTGGCCGAGCTGCGCCCGCGCACGCAAAACTAGCCCTCAGCGGCTGAAGTGCCTGAATTTAGGGGGCAAATGGAGGTGTTCACGATGCGGACGCACGAGCCCGCTAAGATCACGTCGCAACGCGACTGGGCGCCACGAAGGCAGTGACACATGACCAGTCAGCCTCCTCTCTCTACAAGAACAGCCATCCATGAAGACTCTGACACTGCGCTCTCCCTTAATATTGATCCGGATTTCCGCCCTCGGGCTGGCCTTGGTTTGGGCACTTGGCGCTTGCACCAAATCTGCCGAACCTGCGCCTGCGGCAAACGGCGCCAATGCTCCGACAGCGGCCGCGCCAGCAGGCGCTGCGCCCGCTTCTGCCGCATCGGCACCCGCCAGCGCTGCCTCGGGCCCAGCCCTGCCGCCGGTGTCGATAACCACGGCCAAGGTCGAGCAAAAAGACATGGCCGTGCGCCTGCGTTCGGTGGGTACGGTCTCGCCGATTAACAGTGTCGATGTGAAGGCGCAGACCAGTTCCATCATTGCCAAGGTCCTGGTGCGCGACGGTCAATTTGTGCGCGCAGGTGACGCGCTGTTTATCTTGGACGCGCGCACCGAAGAGGCCAATATTGCCAAGGCCCAAGCCCAAGTCGCCAAAGACAATGCTGCGCTGGCCGATGCCCAACGCCAGCTCAAGCGCGCACAAGACCTGCTGGCGCAAAAGTTCATTTCGCAAGGCCAGGTGGACACGGCACTGGCCAACGTTGAGGGTTGGCTTGCGACGCTCAATGCCGACAAAGCCGCCCTGGACGCGACCAAAGTGGCGCTGTCTTATTCGCGCATTAGCGCGCCCTTATCCGGGCGCGTGGGCGTGGTCAACGTGTCGGCCGGTGCGGCGGTGCAGGCCAATATCACCAACTTGCTCACCATCACCCAAATCAACCCGATTGCGGTGACCTTTACCCTGCCCCAGCGCAATATTGCGGACGCATTGGGCGCGCTCAAGGGCGGCGGCGCGCCCGTGATGGCTACTTTGGCCGACAACGGCGGCACCTTCAAAGGCAAGCTGCAGTTTGTCGATAGCGTCGTCGATCCGGCCTCTGGCGCGGTCAAGGCCAAGGCCTATTTCAAAAATGACGAGGAAAAGCTCTGGCCCGGCGCATTTGTGGAGATTCAGCAAACCCTGCGTGAACTCAAAGACGCATTGGTCGTCCCTCAGGCGGCAATCATTTACGGTGCGCGCGGCGCCTTTGCCTACGCTATCGAGGATGGCAAAGCCGTTATGCGTCCGGTCAAGATTGTGCAAAGCCAAGGCACCGAGGTGGCAGTCACCGGCCTGGCGCTGGGTGAATCCGTCGTCCTGGACGGCCGGCAAAACGTGCGTCCGGGAAGCCCGGTTGTCGAACGCAGCAAAGACGCGCCCAAGGATGCGCAAGGCGGCGCGAGCGCGGCCTCCCCTGCCGCGTCCAAAGCGAGCGCACCATGAATTTTTCGGAGATCTTTATCCGACGTCCGGTGATGACGGTCTTGCTCAATTTGAGCATGGTGTTGGCGGGCATTATTGGTATTTTCAATATCCCCACCGCAGCCTTGCCTAGCTATGACACGCCGGTGATCAATGTGTCGGCCTCGCTGCCCGGCGCCAACCCGGACACCATGGCCAGCTCGGTGGCCTTGCCGCTAGAGAAGCAATTCCAGACGGTGCCTGGCCTCAAAACCATCAGCTCCACCAGCACACTGGGGCAGACCTCGCTCACCCTGGAGTTTGAAGAAGGCCGCGACATCGACGCAGCTTCGGTAGACGTCCAAGCGGCGCTGCTGCGCGCCCAACGCAGTCTGCCGGTGGACATGACCAACCCGCCGTCCTACCGAAAGGTCAACCCGGCCGATGCGCCGATCATGTTCATCTCCATGACCTCGCCCTCGCTCTCGCCCCAAGAGCTGCAGGACTATGCGGAGCACCTGATTTCGCCCACGATGTCTACCATCGCCGGCGTGGCGCAAGTGAATATTTATGGGGCTAAGCGCTTTGCGGTGCGCGTGCGCATCAAGCCCGACGCACTCTCTGCCATGAACATCAGCCTTGATGAAGTGAGCGCGGCCCTCAAGGTGGCCAACGTCAACACACCGGTAGGAACGCTCGAAGGCGCGAAGCAATCGTTGGTCTTGCAGGCCAACAAGCAACTGACCAATGCCCGCGAGTTTGGTAACCTGATCATCAGCAACAAAGGCGGTATGCCGGTGCGTCTGCGCGACGTCGCCAAGGTGGAAGACAGTGTCGAGAACCTCAGAACATGGGCCACCTTTAATGGCAACAGTGCCATTTCCCTGGCCATTCAGCGTCAACCAGGCGCTAACACGGTCAAAGTAGTCGACACGATCCGGGCCATGCTGCCCGATTTGCAGGCGCAAATGCCCGCCTCGGTGTCGATGCAGCCCATCAACGACCGCTCCATTTCCATTCGCGCGGCGCTGCATGATGTGTCCCTGACCATGGCCGGCACGATCGCGCTGGTGGTGCTGGTGATCTTTTTGTTCCTGCGCCGCTTTGTGGCCACGGCCATCCCCACGCTGTCTTTGCCGATTTCGCTGATGGGCGCAGTGGCGCTGCTGTGGGGACTCAATTACAGCCTGGACAATATTTCGCTACTGGGCCTGACGCTGGCGGTAGGCTTGGTGGTGGACGATGCCATTGTGGTGCTGGAGAACATCATCCGCCACGTGGAAAACGGCGAAGCCCCGTTTGATGCTGCCCTCAAAGGTGCGCGCGAGGTGGGCTTTACGATTGTCTCGATCTCGACTTCGCTCATTGCGGTGTTTATCCCGATTTTCTTTATGCCTGGCGTGATCGGCCTCCTGTTCCACGAGTTTGCGGTGGTGGTGGCGCTGTCGATTTTGGTCTCGGCCTTTGTCTCGCTATCGCTAGTGCCCATGCTCGCAGGCCGCTTTTTGCAACATGAATCCCATGCCAAAAAGCCCAACGCCATGATTCGCTTGTTTGAGCGTGGCTTTCAAAAAATGCTGGGCGGCTACGAGCGCATGCTCAATCTGACGCTGCGCTGGCGCAAAACCGTGTTGCTGGTGGCAGCATCCACCTTTATCGGCACGATTTACCTGGTCAATATCATTCCCAAAGGGTTTTTCCCTGAAGAAGACATCGGGCAAATTACCGTCAGCACCGAGGCCAACGAAGATATTTCCTTCCAGGCCATGGTGCAGTTGCAAGAGCGGGCGGTCAACATCATCCGCGCCGACCCGAACGTCAATGCCGTGAACTCCTTTATCGGCGGCAACAACGGCCAGAACGCGGGCCGCATGTTCGTGACCCTCAAGCCTGCGAGCGAGCGCGTTCCAGCGAAAAAAGTAATCGAAGGACTGCGGGGTAAATTGAAATCCATTGCTGGCCTGAACGTCTTCATGCGCCCGATTCAAAACTTGCAGTTGGGTGGACGGCCCAGCAAGGCGCAGTTCCAGTACGTACTGCAAAGCGTACGCGCCGACGAGCTCAACGGCTGGGCTGCCAAGTTGCAGGAAAAATTGCGCGGCGACCCCATTTTCCGCGACGTGACCAGTGATGCGCAGTTCCGCGCCTTGCAGGCGCAGCTCAAAATTGACCGCGACCGCGCCAACAGCCTGGGCGTAAGCATGGACGCGGTGCGCTCGGCGCTCTTTAGCGCATTCGGCGAGCGCCAGGTCTCCACCATTTACCTCCCCACCGACAGCTACCAGGTGATCATGGAGGTGGCGCCCGAATCCAAACAAGACGAGGCGGCCTTGAACGGTATCTACGTGCGCTCCAACACCGGCGCGCTGGTGCCCATCAGCAGCTTTACGACGGTAGAGCGGACCATGGGCGCCACGGCCATCAACCACGTCGGGCAATTGCAAGCGGTCACCATCTCCTTCAACCTGGCCCCCGGCGCTGCACTCGGTGATGCCACAGCCAAGATCGACAAGGCCCGCGAAACCATCCAACTACCCTCCTCCATCATCACCACCTACGGCGGCGATGCGGCGGTATTCAAAAGCTCGCAAGGCGGGCAAATGGTGTTGGTGGTTGCGGCGCTGTTGGTGATTTACGTGCTGCTGGGCGTGCTCTATGAGAGCTACATCCACCCGATCACGATTTTGGCGGGGCTTCCCTCAGCGGCCATGGGTGCCTTGGCGACCCTGATGCTCTTTGGCCAAGATCTGACCCTGATCGCCACCATCGGCATCCTGATGCTCATTGGCATCGTCAAGAAAAACGCCATCATGATGATTGACTTCGCCCTAGAAGCACAGCGCCACGATGGCATGACGCCCGAGCAAGCGATTCACACCGCCTGCCTGATGCGCTTTCGCCCCATCATGATGACCTCGCTGGCAGCTATGTTCGGAGCCATGCCGATTGCCTTTGGCGTGGGTGCGGGAGCCGAGTTACGCCAGCCACTGGGCTTGGCGGTGGTGGGCGGCCTGGTGTTTTCGCAGGCTATCACCCTGTTCATTACACCGGTGCTGTACCTGGCCATGAACCGCTTTAGCGGCACCGGCCCGATCACCGACCACGCAACCGACATCTCCTAAGGCCGGCCGGCTTAGCGCCAGAAGTGGCGGTCCCGGTGGCGATAACCCCAGGGGATCACTACCGTAGGCCGGTACACCGGTACCGGATAAAACACCGCCGGCGGTGCGCCTAAATAGCTCTCCTGGAAGTAGGCCGGCGCTGGCGAGGCCGCCACGGTGACATTGGCCAACTGGTTGTTTTGAGTGGCTCCGACAGGGCTGACCTGCAAGGCAATCGTGGGGCCGGGATCCTGGGGCATTTGGACGCTGTACTGCCTACCGCCAAACTCGTAGACCACCTGGTAGCCCACGTTGCGTGTCTCGCTGAAGTTTTGGATGCGGCAGCGCTCAACGACTTGGGCCCGCTCGCCACCCGAGCCCTCGACCCGATCGCCAATGACCGCGCCGCCGATGGCTCCGATGGCTGTGGCCGCCGCCCGTTCAGCGCCATGGCCACCGACCGAATTGCCCAAAGCGCCACCCGCAATCGCGCCGATGAGCGAACCGACACCACTGTTGGACTGCTGCACCATGACTTGCTCGCTGGTGCACACCCGGCGGGGCACGACCACTTGCTGTACCACGGGCGTGGACGACAACACTTGACCGACATCCTGCGCCATGGCAGCGGCCAAAGTACCCAATCCAAGCGTTGCGAAGATCCAATTTTTCATGATGCGAGACTCCTAAAGGCTTACATTGCCGTGTTTGTATAGTACGTTAACGGGCGGCCCAGGGCTCTTGTTGACAGGCTTTACGCCCGCTTTTCCCCTCAATGCCGGCTCATTGCAAAGTCCAGGCAGAGATAATCATCCCCAGAACACAGCGCCGCTGACCGCCACTTGGCCCACCCACTGCCCAACACGCCTTGAACCCCGCCGCCCACACCCTGCCCGCCCGCGGTTCCACGCCCGCATTGTTTCTACCGGTTTGCGCCCTGCTGTGTGTGCTGGCCTTGGTGCCCACCGTGTGGACGGAGCTCGATTTGGCCGCTGCCCAATGGTTTGCGACAGAAGGCGCCAGCGCCGACATGGTGCGTTGGGCCTGGGTTGACGCCATCAACCGCTTTTTACCCGCGGTTTTTCGGGTTTTTGTGATTGCCGCGCTGTTTGCTTGGGTGGCAGTCAGTGTGCAGCCGCGTGGGCGTCAATGGCGTTTTGCGCTGGCTTTTGTGTTTTTGGCAGGGGCCTTGGGTCCCGGTTTGGTGGTCAACTCTGGCTTTAAAGAACACTGGCAGCGGGCACGCCCCTACCAGGTGGACAACTTTGGCGGCCCGCAGCACTTCACCCGCGCCGGCGTCATCACCGACCAATGCGATAACAACTGCTCCTTTGTCAGCGGCCATGTGGCCTGCGGCTTCTTTCTAGCCTCGCTGATGCTGATACAGCCACGCCGACAAAAGCGCTGGGCCTGCGCCGGGCTGCTGGCCGGGGCAGTGATCGGCTTTGCGCGCATGGCCGATATGGCGCATTGGCTGAGCGATGTGCTTTGGGCCGGGCCCATCACCCTGGTCTGCAGTTGGTTGGTTTGGCGGCTTTTGCTGCGGATCTACCCGCCTACGCCCGCTTTAGCGCCTGGGATCATCAGCCCACCGAAGGCCTAAAGTCCCGCCGCCAGCCCCGCTAACGCGCTGGGATAGCGCAAGCGCAGGCGCAGCTCTTGTTTCATGCGCCGGTTGTCCAAGCGGCGCGATTCCTCTAGAAAGCTCATTTGCATCGGCGACAGTACTTTGGCCGCCTCGGTGCGGCTCAGTCGCGGTGGCGCTGGCAGGCCGTACAGAGCGGCAGCGGCTGTCATGTAGTCGCCCATGGGCAGTTGCTCGTCGTCGTTGATGTTGTAGCTGCGCTGGGCCCGCCCGCGCCAAAGCGCCAACACGCAGGCGCGCGCCAAGTCGTCGGCGTGGATGTGGTTGGTAAAAACGTCCTCGCTGGCGATCAGCACAGGTGAGCCCTGCCGCAAGCGTGCCAGAGGAGTGCCGCCCTCGCGGTTGGGCGCGTAAATACCGGGCACCCGCAAGATACTGACCCGGGTGGCCAGCGACCGGCCCCACATGCGCAGGTAGGTTTCGGCGTCTACCCGGCGCAGCGCACGCGCGCTGCGCGGCGCAAGCGGCCGACTTTCGGGCACCAAGGCGCCGGCGCAGTCGCCGTAGACTCCGCTGGTGGAGGCGTACACCAGGCTGCTCGGGCCGCCGCGCCGGCGCAGGGCGAGCACAAGGTTGCGGGTACGTGGATCGGTCTGGGCACTGCCCGGCGGCGGCGCCAGGTGGACCACATGCTGGGCCAAGCCGGCCAGTCGGCGTAAGCTGGCAGGGGAATCGAGATTGCCGACCACAGGCTGCAAGCCCGCCGCGCGCAACGGCGCGACGCGCGCCGGCTGCGTGGTCAGAGCCAGCAGGCGAGGGCCGGCGCCCAGCGCCCGGGCAGTGCGCAAGCCCACGTCGCCGCAGCCCACGATAAGCACTCGGCTGCGGCGAAAGCGCGCCGGCAGCGCGCCCAGGGGTGTTTGGTTTGAGGGCAAAATCAGGGGCTTTCGCTTCGTTTGAACCCCAAAGGATAACCATAAACATGAGTTCCAGTGCCGCCAGTTTCTCGATCACGGTCCAGCCCGCCGACATTCGTTTTGAGGCCAGCACCGAAGAAACGGTGCTGGCAGCAGGCATCCGCAACGGCATCGGACTGCCCTACGGATGCAAAGACGGCGCCTGTGGATCGTGCAAATGCAAGCTGGTATCGGGCCAGGTCACACACAGCAACTTCCAGCGCAAAGCACTGAGCGAGGCTGAAGAAGCCCAAGGCATGGTGCTCACCTGCAGCGCCAAGGCGCTAAGCGATCTGGTGCTGGAGTCGCGCCAGGTCAGCCCTGCGGGCGCCTTGCCGGTGCGCAAAATGCCCACCCGGGTCAGTGCCTTGGTGCGCAAAACTGCCGACGTGATGCTGATGGACTTGCAGCTACCGGCCACGGAGACCTTTGCCTACCGCGCCGGCCAGTACGTCGAGTTCATCTTGCGTGACGGCGCACGGCGCAGCTACTCCATGGCCAATGCACCGCACACCGGCCCGGGCGTGCAACTGCATATTCGGCACATGCCGGGCGGGCGTTTTACCGACACGGTTTTCGGCTCTATGAAGGAGCGCGATATTTTGCGCATCGAAGGCCCGATGGGCTCCTTCTTTTTGCGCGAAGACTCGGACAAACCGCTGGTATTTTTGGCCTCGGGCACCGGGTTTGCGCCACTCAAAGCCATCTTGGAGCATATGCAGCACAGCGGCATCACACGGCCGGTAACTCTGTACTGGGGCGGACGCCGCCCCGCAGACCTGTACATGGACGACTGGATGCGCGCCCAATGCGCCGCCATGCCCTCGCTGCGCTACGTGCCTGTGGTCTCCGACGCTTTGCCCGAGGACGCGTGGCAAGGTCGCAGCGGCTTTGTGCACCGCGCGGTGCTAGAGGACTTTGCCGATCTGTCGCTCCACCAGGTCTATGCCTGCGGTGCCCCTATCGTGGTGGAATCTGCACGGCGCGACTTTTGCAACCTGGTCGGACTGCCCGAGTCCGAATTTTTCGCCGACTCCTTTACGTCAGAAGCTGACAAGCACAGCGCCAGCTAGGGCGCGAGGCCGGCGGGAGCCTCGTGCGTGGGCGCCAGGGCCTCAGGGCGTTGGCTGAGAAGGACTGCAAACACCACAATCACGGCGCCCAGTTGTGCCATGGAGCTCATCTGTTCTGCCAGTAAAAACCAAGCAAACAATGCAGCGAACACCGGCTCCATGGCGTAAATGATGGCCGCCTGCTCTGCCGACACATGGGTTTGCGACAGGGCCTGAAGGAAAAACGTCGCCGCCGAGGCGATCGCCCCCAAAAAAACCAGGCCGCAGAGCACCTCGATGGTGATCACATGCGGCAAATTGGCCATGCGTGTGCCTCCGCTGTCCAGCGCCATCCAGACCAGCCCCATCACGGCCATGCAGCAAACCTGCGCAGTGGCCAGTTGAACTGCACTATGCATAGGTGCCCGCGCCGACATCCCGATGGTGTAGACCGCATAGGCCAGTGCCGCCAGCAGCGTGGCTGCGTCAGCCCACAGGTTGGCTTCACCTTCGTAAGACATGAGTCCAATGCCAAAGCAGGCCAGCGCTGCGGCAACAAAGATCAGCAAGCGTGGCCTAGCTCCCAGCAACAGGCCGAGCAAGGGCACCATCAGCACGCTCAAACTGGTCAGAAAGGCACTTCGGTTAGAGGCAATAAATTGCAGCCCATAGGCCTGCGCCGCCATAGAAAAAAGCGCCAAGCCCCCCAGCAAAAAACCATCGCGCCAGGCGTTGGTCGACACGCCGCGCACAAAGGGCAGCATGCACACAGCAGCAATGCAAAAACGCAGCGTGGTGATCTCGACACCGCTGAGCACACCCGTGGCGATTTTGAGTACCGGGAAAGTCAGGCCCCAGACCACCGTCACCAGCAACAACAGCGCCGGATACCGGTAAGACCTGCGCGAAGGCGCGTTGGCCAATCTATTCGCCCAGGTAAGCGGCACGCACTTTGGGGTCGGTCAGCATCTGCTTGGCGTCCCCGCGCATGGTGATGATGCCGGACTCCATCACATAGCCCCGGTTTGCAATGGAGAGTGCTCGGCTGGCGTTTTGCTCCACCAGTAGCACAGTGACGCCTTGGGCAAACACGTCTTGCACGACTTCAAAAATTTTGTCGACCATGATGGGCGACAAACCCATGGACGGTTCATCGAGCAGCAGCACTTTGGGCCGGCTCATCAGGGCCCGGCCCATGGCCAGCATTTGCTGCTCGCCGCCGGACATGGTGCCCGCCAATTGGTCACGCCGCTCTTTAAGGCGCGGGAAGATGGCGAACATTTTTTCGATGTCCTGCTCAATAGCCTCTTTGTCGTTGCGGATGTAGGCGCCCATGTACAGGTTTTCCATGATGGACATACGGGTAAAGACGCCGCGTCCTTCGGGCACCATGGCCAGGCCTTGTTGGACCAGGTCCCAGGGGCCCTGGCCGCGTATGCTTTTGCCTAAGTATTCGATGTCTCCACCGGCCAGAGGCAAGGTGCCGGTAATGGCCTTCATAGTGGTGGTTTTGCCCGCACCGTTGGAGCCGATCAGGGTGACCAGCTCGCCCTCGCGCACCTCGAAATCTACCCCTTTGACGGCCTGGATGCCGCCGTAGGCCACTTGCAGGCCGGTGACTTTGAGCAATGTGTTCGTCGTCATACGTTTTCCAAATCAATCAATCAATGGCCGCTGGTGCCCAAATAGGCTTCGATGACCTTGCTGTCCCTTTGGACTTCGGCCGGCGTGCCTTCGGCGATTTGCTTGCCGTAGTCCAAGACAGTGACGCGATCGCACAGACCCATAACCAACTTAACGTCATGCTCGATCAGCAAAATCGTGCGGTTGTCCTGGCGAATGCGGTCAATCAGTGTGCGCAGCATGACTTTTTCGGTGGCGTTCATGCCTGCGGCTGGCTCGTCCAAGGCGATCAGCTGCGGGTCAGTGGCCAGCGCCCGGGCGATCTCCAGGCGGCGCTGGTCACCGTAGCTCAGGGTGCGGGCTTTGTAGTCGGCAAATTTGCCAATGCCCACGTACTCAAGCAATTCCTGCGCGCGCGCTGCAATAGCCGCCTCTTCGGCTTTGAAACTGCTGGTGCGCAGCATGGCGCCTAGCAGACCGGAATGGGTGCGCACATGGCGCCCGACCATGACGTTTTCCAGGGCCGTCATCTCGGCAAACAAACGTATGTTTTGGAAGGTGCGGGCAATACCGGCCTTGGCCACGGTGTGCACGGCCGTGGGCCGGTAAGCCTGCCCGGCCAGCGCAAAGTCGCCGCTATCGGGCGTGTACAAGCCAGTCAGGACGTTAAAAAAAGTGGTTTTACCCGCGCCGTTGGGCCCGATCAGGCCATACACCTGCCCGCGCTCGATGGTGATGCCCACCTCGCTCAAAGCCTGTAAGCCACCGAAACGCTTGGAGACGCCTGTCACCTGCAAAACGATGTCTTTAGAAGTTGCTGTTGTGCTCATGACCGCCTCCTTCATGCCTGGCCCGCTTGAGAAAGCGATTTGCCGTGCTCCGGCGAGGGCCACAAGCCCCTGGGGCGCAGCAGCATCACGGTCACCATGGCCAGGGCAATGAGCAGTTGGCGCAAGATGGATGCGTCCAAGCGCCCGTCGGTCATGGTTTGCAAGGGGCCAGCCACATAGCGAAGCACCTCGGGCAGCGCAGACAGCAGCACGGCGCCCAGCACCACGCCAGGCAAGTGCCCCACGCCGCCAAGCACCACCATGGCCACAATCATGACCGACTCCATCAAACTAAAGGACTCAGGCGAAATGAAGCCCTGAAAGGACGCAAACATGGCCCCCGAGACGCCGCCAAAAGTGGCGCCCATGCCGAAGGCGGTGAGTTTGAGGTTGCGGGTGTTAATGCCCATAGCCTTGGCGGCGATTTCGTCCTCGCGAATAGCCATCCAGGCCCGGCCGATGCGCGAGCGCTCCAAGCGGTGCGAGATCAGGATACTAAATAGCACCAGCGCCAAAAACAGGTAGTAGTACAAAGTCACCGACGCAAACTCGATGCCGCCGACCACCAGTTTTTTGCCGATATTGATGCCGAAAAACTGCAGTGAATCGATCTGACCTACGCCCTTGGGCCCATTGGTGATGTTGTAAGGGTTATCCAGATTGTTCAAGAACACGCGGATGATTTCGCCAAAACCCAGCGTCACGATGGCCAAGTAATCGCCCCGCAGGCGCAGCGTAGGCGCGCCCAGCAGGACGCCGAAAATACCGGCCAGACCGGCCGCCAAAATCAATACCAGCCAAATGGGTGTATGCAGACCCTGCGGGTACGCTGCGGCCATAAAGGCAAATGTTTCCGTGAGGTGCGGCGAATTGAGCAGCCCGTAGCTGTAGGCGCCGATGGCAAAGAAAGCGACATAGCCCAAATCAAGCAAACCGGCATAGCCCACCACGATGTTCAGGCCCAGCGCCAGCAACACATACAAGAGCGCCATATCGGCAATACGGACCCAGGCATTGCCAAAGATTTGCAGTAACAAGGGCAGCACCAAAAGTACCACGCCAGCGAGTAAAAATGCGGTCAGATTTTTGTTTTTCATATGCACGCTCCCCTTCAAGCCCGGTCGGCCACACGCTCACCGAGCAAGCCCGAGGGACGCAGCGTGAGCACCACGATCAGCACAATGAAGGCAAAAATATCCGAGTAATGGCTGCCCAGCACACCGCCCGTCCAGTCGCCGATGTAGCCCGCGCCAATCGACTCGATCAGGCCCAGCAAAATCGCGCCTACCACCGCGCCGGCCAAATTACCGATGCCGCCAAAGACGGCGGCGGTAAAGGCCTTCAAGCCTGGCAAAAACCCCATGGCGTGCTGCGCGGTACCGTAGTTAGATGCATACATCACGCCGGCGATGGCGGCCAGCACGGCGCCGATCACAAAAGTGGCAGAAATCACCATATCGGGTTTGACGCCCATCAGGCCCGCCACGCGCGGGTTCTCGGCAGTGGCGCGCATGGCCCGGCCCAGCTTGGTGTAGTTCACCAGCCAAGTGAGGATCGCCAGCGATACCGCGGTAAAGGCCAAAATCATGACCTGCGTGGGCGTGATCACCGCGCCCAGCACGTTAAACGGGTCGCTCGGCAAGAGCGTGGGGTAGGACTTGTAATTGGGCTTCCAAATGATCATCGCCAAGGTTTGCAGCAAGATAGACATGCCGATGGCAGTGATCAGGGGCGCAAGCTTGGGGCTGTTGCGCAGCGGCCGGTAGGCGATTTTTTCGATGAGAAAGTTCAGGACGGCAGCCACTACACAGGCCACCACCAGGGCGATCAGCAAGATGACAAAGCCAGGAACGCCCGGCAGGGCTGGCTGTAGCAGCCCGATCATGGTCCAGCTGGTCAGCGCGCCGACCATCATGACCTCGCCGTGGGCGAAATTGATCAAGTTGATGATGCCGTACACCATGGTGTAGCCGAGGGCGATGAGCGCATACATGCTGCCCAGCACCAGGCCATTGATAACCTGTTGTACAAATATATCCATAAAAACACTCCGAATGTGCGGGGGTGCGCAGGCCCAGCGAGCCCTCACACGTCGGCGCAAGGCCATTGAAAGCAACAAACCGGCCCATTTTGCGAATTTGCAGATGGCCGCCGCGCTGTGACGCGATTCTAGCCATTCGCCCCTCAGTGAGACAGAGGGTTTATCCGCCTTGCCAAAGTCAGTCCCTAGCGGGCAGCGGCATTGCGCGCACGCAGTTCGCGCAGCTTTTCGGCGATACGGATTTCCAAGCCACGGGCTTGGGGCTGGTAAAAAATGCTGTTTTCTAGGCCTTCAGGGAAGTAATTTTCACCAGCGGCAAACACGTCGTCCTCGTCGTGGGCATAGCGGTAATTTTTGCCGTAGTCCAGGTCTTTCATCAAGGAGGTGGGCGCATTGCGCAGGTGCAGCGGCACCGGGCGCGTGCCGTCTTTTTTGACCAGGGCGCGCACCTGTTTGTAGGCGGTGTACACCGCATTGGACTTGGGTGCCACGGCCAAGTACACCACGCACTGGGCCAGGGTCAGTTCGCCTTCGGGGCTGCCCAGGCGCTCGTAGACCTCGGCGGCATCCAAGGCCATGCGCAAAGCGCGCGGGTCGGCCAGGCCGATGTCCTCGCTGGCCATGCGGATCAGGCGGCGCGCCAAATAGCGCGGCTCTGCACCCCCATCGAGCATGCGCACGAACCAATACAGTGCAGCATCCGGGTCCGAGCCGCGCACGGATTTGTGCAGGGCCGAAATCGAGTCATAAAACTGCTCACCCCCTTTGTCATAGCGGCGCATGCGCTCGCCCAGCACTTTGAGCAGCCAGGCATCGTCAATCTCGGTGCGGCGCTCTTGCTGGGCGGCGGCGGCCAGCGTCTCCAACGTATTGAGCAGGCGGCGGGCGTCGCCGTCGGCATAGGCCACCAGGCGTTTGGCGGCCGCCTCGTCAAGCGGCGGCACGGCATCGAGCGCCCGCGCCTTGGCAATCAACTGGGCCAGCGCCGCCTCGTCCAGCGGCTGCAACACGTACACCGCCGCGCGCGATAGCAGCGCTGAATTGACTTCGAACGAAGGGTTTTCTGTGGTCGCCCCGATAAAGGTGAACAGGCCGCTTTCCACGTGGGGCAAAAAAGCGTCTTGCTGGCTTTTGTTAAAGCGGTGCACCTCGTCCACAAACACCAGGGTGCGCCGCGCGACCAGGCCGTCACGCGACTGCTGCGCCCGCTCCACCGCCTCGCGGATTTCTTTGATGCCTCCCAAGACCGCGCTGATGCTGATGAAGTCGGCGTCAAAAGCGTCGGCCATTAAGCGGGCGATAGTGGTTTTTCCGGTGCCCGGCGGACCCCACAAAATGCAGCTGTGCGGCGTGCCCGACTCAAACGCCAGGCGCAACGCCATGCCTTCGCCCAGCACCCGCGCTTGCCCGATGACCTCGGCCAGCGTCGCCGGGCGCAGGCGCTCAGCCAAGGGGGTGTGGGAGGATGTTTTGGTGGACATGCGCAGATTGGCACAAAAATGAAACGGGCTAGCTAAGTACGTGTCGGACTATGGGGCTGGGCAAGCTGCGCCGAATTTGGCGACTGTAGCCTTTGAGTGTAGATGAGCCATTGCTCCGCTCAGCCAGCGTCCTGGCGTTGCGCATCACGCACGGCCATGGGCCTATCCATTTGCACCG
>CAMATX010000037.1 GCA_945861345.1 Comamonas sp. lk | reverse complement strand
GGCGGTAAAAAGCGACTGCGTCACAAAGTAAAACGCCGCCAAGGACAGCACGCCTGAGACGGCCAGGCCTTTGTAGAGCGCAGGCATCACATTGGTCATGCCGGGGCTGGCCTTGACGAAAAAGCAGCCGATGATGGAGGCCACGATAGACACCGCGCCCAGCGCCAGCGGATAGAGCACCGCATTGGGGCCGCTTGAACCGGCCAACAAGGCGCCAAGCACCATGGTGGCAATTAGAGTCACGGCATAGGTCTCGAACAGGTCAGCGGCCATACCAGCGCAGTCGCCCACGTTGTCGCCCACGTTGTCGGCGATCACGGCAGGGTTGCGCGGGTCATCTTCAGGGATGCCGGCTTCGACTTTTCCGACCAAGTCGGCGCCCACATCAGCGCCTTTGGTGAAAATACCGCCACCAAGGCGCGCAAAGATGGAGATCAGCGAGGAGCCAAAGGCAAAACCGACCAAGGGGTTGAGCATGGCGGCGAAGGCCTTGCCGTCAGCAGGTACGCCGCCGCTGGTGAGGAACCAGTAAAAGCCGGTCACGCCCAAGAGGCCCAGGCCCACCACCAACATGCCGGTGATGGCGCCGCCGCGAAAGGCAACGTCCAGTGCTGGCCCGATGCCACGGGTGGCCGCTTGTGCGGTGCGCACATTGGCGCGAACCGAGACGTTCATGCCGATAAAGCCGCAGGCGCCGGACAAAACCGCGCCCAAAACAAAGCCGACGGCACTTAAGGGGTCCAAAACGACATAAATCAGGACCGCCAAAACGGCCCCAACCATGGCAATGGTCTTGTATTGGCGCGCCAGATAAGCGGCCGCACCGGTTTGAATAGCCGCTGCAATCTCTTGCATGCGGGCATTGCCGGCGTCCTGAGAAAGAATCCAACTGCGGGCCCAGACACCGTAAACCACGGCAATCAAACCACAGACAAGCGCAAGAATCAGCGCTGAGTTACCTGTCATATAAATCTCCAAACTAGCATGTTTCGCGAACAAAGGAGTAACGCTGGCGGTACTCCCGCTGCGTTGCTTCCTCGTGCTCGCGACCTGCAACAGTCGGAGAGCCGATTGGCCAACTCCCGTAACTGTAGCCGTAAAAGCCCGCCTTCCCAGGATTCGCAAGGGCCAAGTCAGTAAAATGAGGGTTAATACTGATACTGTTTGGTATTCACATTTATTCACATCGCGAGCAATTTATGTCCCTCGACAAAGTCACCCCCGGAAAGAACGCGCCCCAAGAATTCAATGTCATCATCGAAATCCCGATGAACGCAGATCCAGTGAAATACGAAGTCAACAAGGAAACCGGTGCGATCTTTGTGGACCGTTTTATGAGTACGGCCATGCACTACCCAACCAACTACGGCTACGTGCCCAAGACGATTTCAGGCGACGGCGACCCGGTGGACGTGCTGGTCATCACGCCCGTGCCGCTCATCCCCGGAGTGGTTGTACCTTGCCGCGCGATCGGCATTTTGAAGATGGAAGACGAGGCCGGCATGGATGGCAAAGTGCTGGCCGTGCCGATCGACAAGATTTTGTCGCTCTACACCCAGTGGCAAAAGCCTGCCGACCTCAACCCGCTGCGTCTGAAGACCATTGCCCACTTCTTTGAGCACTACAAAGACCTGGAAGACGGCAAATGGGTCAAAATTTTGGGTTGGGAAGGCCCCGAAGCTGCCCACGTGGAAATCCAGGACGGCATCGACAGCTACAAAAAAGAGCAAGCCGCGCAGTCCCGCTAAGCGCAAAGCCTGCCGTTTGCGGGGCGTTCAGCCGTTTTTGAAGGGTGAGCGCTCGCGCAAATGGTCCAGGTACTGGTCCACGCCCTGTCCCTCGCGCTCCAAAAAGCGCGCCACGGCATCCGAGAACGCAGGGTGCGCCAGCCAATGTGCGCTGGTGGTTGGCACTGGCAACAGGGCCCGGGCCATTTTGTGTTCGCCCTGGGCACCGCCCTCAAAGCGGGTGTATCCGTGGGCAATGCACCATTGCAGGGGTTGGTAATAGCACGCCTCAAAGTGCAGGCAGTCGACCCGTTCCAGTGCTCCCCAATAGCGGCCATAAGCGACTTTGGGTTGGCCTGAACCCTCCGAACTCAGTGCGATCAGGCTGCTGGCCATGGGCTTGCCGGCCCGCTCGGCCACAAAAAGTAGCCAGTTTTCGGGCATAGCGGCCTGCATGGCGGTAAAAAACCGGCGACTGAGGTAGGGCGCATTGCCGTGCTCCAGGTAGGTCCGCTCATAGCAACGGTAGAAAAAGTCCCAGTCGGCATCGCTTATGTCTGGACCGCGGACCCAGCGAAATTGGACCCCAGCCTCGGCCACTTTGCGTCGTTCTTGGCGGATTTTCTTACGCTTTTCTTGGGCCAGACTGGCCAAAAACGCCTCGAAGTCAGGGTAGGGCGCAGGCGTGTTGGTCCAGTGAAACTGCACGGTCTGGCGCAGCATCAGTCCGGCATCCTGGCAGGCTTGCGCATCGGTGGGGCTGACAAAGAGTAGGTGCAAAGAAGATAACTCGCGCCCCGCGCACCAGTCCAGCACGGCTGCCAGCAGCGCCTGGCGCGCTGGGGTGTCGCGGGCCAGCAGGCGCGCGCCGGGCACGGGTGTAAAGGGCACGGCCAAGGTGGCCTTGGGGTAATAGGACAGGCCATGCTGCTGGTAGGCGTTGGCCCAGGCCCAGTCAAACACATATTCGCCATACGAGTGGTCTTTGCTGTAGACCATGGCAGCCGTCTCTACGACGCCAGCGCGTTCCAGCACAATGCAGGCGGGCGTCCAGCCGGTGGCCGGGCTGGCGCTGGCGCTGTCCTCCATGGCCGCCAGATAGGCGTGGCGCATAAAGGGGCTGGCTTCGGGGTGCAGCGCCAAGAGCGCATCCCAGGTGGCGGCCGGCACCGCGTGGACCGAGGCGTGCACGCGGGTGACATAATCATTTGAGGCCATGTGGCCTCCTTGGATGCCGCAGCCCGGGCGCTTTGCGCAAAGGGCTGGCGGCGGTTTTCATAAGCATTTGTTCATGACTCTCAAAATTTGCGTTGCGCAGCTCAATTTCATTGTGGGTGATTTGGCCGGCAACGCGCAAAAAATTGCCGAGGCCGCCCAAACAGCCTACGCCCAAGGCGCGCGCCTGCTGCTGACCCCCGAATTGTCGCTGTGCGGCTATGCCGCCGAAGATTTGTACCTGCGCCCCGCATTTATGCAGGCCTGCGAGCAGACTTTGCAGGCGCTGGCTGCGCAGCTGGCCTCACTGCGCGGGATGAGCGTTGTGGTCGGCCACCCCCAGGGCGGTGACCAACGCGGCCCTTCGGTATCGGTCAATGCGCGCTACAACTGCGCCAGCGTGCTGCGAGACGGCGCCATGGTGGCCACCTACGCCAAGCAAGAACTGCCCAATTACCAGGTATTTGACGAGCGGCGCTATTTCGTTCCTGGCCACGCCACCTGCGTGTTTGAGGCGGGCGAGCCGGGCCACACGGTGCGCGTGGGTCTGCTCATTTGCGAGGACGCCTGGTTTGAGGGGCCGGCCCAGTCGGCCAAGGCGGCCGGTGCCCAGTTGCTAGCGGTGATCAATGCCTCGCCCTTTCATTTGGGCAAGGGCTACCAGCGCGAGGATGTCATGGGCGCGCGCTGCCGCGCCACCGGGCTGCCGCTGGTGTATGCGCACCTGGTGGGCGGGCAGGACGAGCTGGTCTTTGAGGGCCGCTCCTTTGCACTGGAGCCCGACGGGCGCGTGGCGCTGCGGGCGCCTAGCTTTGCCGAAAACCTGATGCTGGCCGACCTCGATGTGTCCTCCAAAGAGGCGCGCTGGCACGGCGTTTTGGAGCCCCAGCGCAGCGAGGAGGCAGATTTGTGGGACGCGCTGGTGCTGGGCGTGCGCGACTACGTACAGAAAAACCGCTTTCCCGGCGTCTTGCTAGGCCTGTCTGGCGGTATCGATTCGGCGCTGGTGCTGGCCGTGGCGGTGGACGCCCTCGGTGCGGACCAAGTGCGTGCCGTGATGATGCCCTCGCCTTACACCGCCGATATCAGCTGGATAGATGCAGCCGAGATGGCCCGGCGCATGGGCGTGCGCTACGACGAAATCTCCATCCGGCCGGCGCTAGAGGCCTATATGGGCACCCTGGCCACTGAATTTGCGGGCCGGCCGGCCGACACCACCGAAGAAAATCTGCAGGCCCGCATTCGCGGCACCTTGTTGATGGCGCTGAGCAACAAATTTGGCAGCATGGTGCTGACCACCGGCAACAAGTCCGAGATGGCCACCGGCTATTGCACGCTCTACGGCGATATGGCTGGCGGGTTTGCGGTGATCAAAGATCTTGCCAAGATGCGGGTCTTTGCCATGGCGCGCTGGCGCAACGCCCATGACCCGTATGGCACCTGCGCGCAACCGATCCCCGAGCGCATCATCACCCGCCCGCCCAGCGCCGAGCTGCGCCCCGATCAGACGGACCAGGACAGCTTGCCACCCTACGAGGTGCTCGATGCCATTATTGAGCGCTATATGGAAAATGACGAGAGCATCGCCCACATCGTGGCCGCTGGTTACGCCCCGGCCGACGTGGAGCGGGTGACGCGCCTCATCCAAATCAACGAATACAAGCGCCGCCAGGCGCCGCCCGGAATTCGGGTCAGCCACCGCAGCTTCGGCAAGGATTGGCGTTATCCTATTACCAACAGGTTCAGAGCCTGATTTTTTACGACGCCATTGGGGACTGCCATGAAACAAATCACCGCCATCATCAAACCATTCAAGCTCGAGGAGGTGCGTGAGGCGCTAGCCGAGTGCGGCGCCAGCGGCTTAACGGTGACCGAGGTCAAGGGTTTCGGGCGCCAAAAAGGCCACACCGAGCTCTACCGTGGCGCCGAGTACGTAGTGGACTTTTTACCCAAGGTCAAGGTGGAATTGGTCGTCAAAACCTCGGACGTAGACCGTTGTGTGGACGCCATCATCAAGGCCGCCTATACCGGAAAGATCGGCGACGGCAAGATTTTCGTCACTTCCGTGGAGCGCGTGGTACGCATTCGTACCGGCGAGCAGGACGAATCGGCCGTCTAAAAAGCTGGGTGGCACGGCCCTTGGGCTGGAATTTCAGCGGGTAGTGAGGCCAGGCTCAGGCAGGGCGTGGTGCACCAAACGCGTCCCCGCCCCCAAGTCGTGCCAAAACTGACGCCTTGGTGCGACCAGACTGCTGCCCGCCCAAGCCCCGACCCATATCAACAGTACCAAGGCAGTAGCCCCCGGCGGCAAGCTTGCAGCCCAAGAAACGAAAAGTGGCGGGAGGATCCAAACCCAGGACAGCAGGTACCGCAGTAATGCGCGATTGCGCGAAATCGGTAATCCGGCCGCATCGACGATGCGGATATGCCAGGTTTTCATTGCCAGGGTTTGCCCGCGCGACCAGAACTCCACAAAGTAGGCGCTGATCACCAAAAACAAAAATACCTGCAGGCCATGGCGGTTATCCAGCGCGTGCCGCGTCTGGGTCAAGGTCCCAAACAAATAACCGGCAATAAAGACTAGGCCAAAAAGCAGCATGCCTTCATAAAACCAACACGCCATGCGGCGTGCAATAGCAGGGGTGGACGATTCCGATGAATCCATGGGAGAAAGGCTTTTGTGATTAGAAGGGGTGCTGATTAAGCTGCATCTACGGCGCCAATGACTGGCCTTATCAGCTACCAGGCGGGAGCCTGGATTTTAGTTTTCTGCGCTGGGCGTTGCTTCCTTCAACGGCAGCAAGGTATAGCGGTCGATAGCTGGCCTGGGCGGGGCCTTGGCTTTCACCGGTTCGGGAGACTTGCGCGTCACCGGAACCTCGGCCAATTTGTGGGGCGCCACCGGTCGCGGCGCCACGGCGGCACCGGCGGGTTTTTTGCTTGCCGCTACCAGCAAGGCCTTTTTCTCTTCCTCGGACAAGGCTTGGTAGGCCTCCCAGGTGGCGGCGCGCGCGTCCACTGGAAGTTTTTTGGTTTCAGCGAAATTGACCCGTGCTTGTTCACGCGCTTTCGGGCTCAGGGCAGCCCAATCGACCATACGGCTGTGTAAGCGCTGGCGATCGGACTCCGCCATTTGCGGGTAATTTTTAGCCAAAGCCTGCCATTTGCGCCTATGGCCCTGAGATAGCGTGGGCCAAACTTCGCGCAGCGGCTCCAAAGATTGGCGCTCTGGCGCCGATAAATCGGCCCACCCGGGTTTGGACTCATCAGGGGATGAAGCCACACTTGCGGGCTTGGCAGCTGGGCTTGCCGTTTGGGCCATGACGGCGTTCGCAATAAGCAGCCCGAGGCAGACGAAAAAAAGGCCTGAAAGACGTTTGCGGCTGGCTTGGAGTGCGGCCATAGTCCGAATCAGGCGGGGCTCACGCCTCAGTCCCGACCAGCCTTTTTGAGAAATTGTGCAAACCCTGGGTCGGTGTAAGCGCTGGGCGGCAGGTCACCTGTAAGAATTTCCGTGTCGACTTCTGCAAGTTCGTGGGCACGGTCCTGGTCCTGTACAACCCCAATGACCGCCAAGCCTGCCAGCAGGGCAATCAAGGGTAGAAATGCGGAAACACGGGCCCACAGGTTCTGCGCTGGGTCCATCTGCCAGCCGCCAACGGCTCCAGCTGCAACCGCGATAGGAACCATTTCGGACGCTCGCCGATGTGCGAGCGCGGCCATCCGGGACGCCCGCAGTCGCTCGGAAACGCCGTGCGGAAGATCATGGATTGCCTGGTCCAGACGCACCGCCACGCGGGCGCCAAAGATGTCTTGGGCCCGCGTTTTTGGGTTTTGTTTGGAAGAAAACATGTTCATGGTTTGATTCCCTTCAATCTTAATGCCTTGGCTAGGGCGCTGACCGCCCGGGAGCAGTGTGTCTTGACACTGCCTTGGGAGCAACCCATCGCGGAGGCGGTTTCGGCCAAATCCAACTCCTCCCAGTAACGCATGAGGAAGGCTTCGCGTTGACGCGCGGGGAGCGCTTCGATGGCCGTTTCAATAGCCAGCAAGGTTTGTGCCCGCTCGGCTTGGGACTGGGTGCTTTCCTGCTGGCCCCTGACCGATTGGGAAAGAAGGGCCTCTAGGACGTCAAACTCGCTGTCCTGGTCAGGGCGGTCAAAGTCACCGAGGTGGGTAAACAGTGCGTTGAAGGTTTTTTGCCGACGAAACCAGTCCAAAGTGGCATTGCTCAGAATGCGTTGAAAGAGCATCGGCAACTCGGTAGGGGGTTTGTGGCCGTAGTGCTCCGCTAGTTTCATCATGCTGTCCTGGACGATGTCCAAGGCAGATTCTTCGTTGCGAACATGGTAATAAGTGCGTTTAAAGGCGCGTTTTTCGACGCCTCGCAGGAACTCGTCGAGCTCGCGTTCAGTGGCCACGGCCGCCCCGATGCGCACCGCAATAGGGCAAATGCTGGACCTTTTGGTGCTTGGAATGGCGCAGAGGAGTGCGCAAATTATCGCACCCACGGGCCATTTGCCGATGGCCGGGGCAAGTGCCTTGGCAATGATGCGATAATTCGACTTGCAGTCAAAAAGCAAACGGGTTCCGGTCCGGCGCAGCATTCAATGCGCTAATGGCCTGAACCTTAAGTCCCGACGCGACGCCACAAGTGTTTGCGAAGGGGCACCCAAGGTGTTTCGTTAGAGAAATTCGCAAAGGTTCATCATGGAAATCTCCAAAGCCGAAGTGGCTTTAGCCTCCGCTGTTACGGCGGCGTCAAAATCCGCCGGTTCGCCCGAGCTGCGCGGCGCGGAAATTCTGGTCAAAGCGTTGCAAGCCGAAAACGTCAAATTTGTCTGGGGCTATCCTGGCGGCGCGGTTCTGCATATTTACGACGCTTTTTTCAAACAAGAGACGATTCAGCACGTGCTGGTGCGTCACGAGCAAGCCGCAGTACATGCTGCCGATGGCTATGCGCGGGCGACCGGCGAGGTGGGCGTGGCGCTGGTGACTTCCGGCCCAGGTGTGACCAATGCCGTGACCGGCATCGCCACCGCCTACATGGACAGCATCCCAATGGTGATCATCACCGGTCAGGTGCCCACGCATGCCATCGGCCTAGATGCCTTCCAAGAGTGCGACACGGTCGGCATTACCCGCCCCATCGTCAAGCACAATTTCCTGGTGAAAGACGCCCGCGACTTGGCCGAGACCATGAAAAAGGCCTTCCACATCGCGCGCACCGGCCGGCCCGGCCCGGTGGTGGTGGATATCCCCAAGGATGTTTCCTTCAAGAAAGTGCCTTACAGCGGCTACCCGTCCAGTGTAGAAATGCGTTCCTACAACCCGGTGCGCAAAGGCCATGGCGGACAGATTCGCAAGGCCTTGCAACTGTTGCTTACGGCTAAGCGTCCGTATATTTACACCGGCGGCGGCGTGCTTTTGAGCAACGCTTCGGCGCAATTGCGTACGCTGGTGGACATGCTGGGCTATCCCTGCACGAACACTTTGATGGGCCTGGGCGCCTATCCGGCCAGCGACCGCAAATTCCTGGGCATGCTGGGCATGCACGGTACGGTAGAGGCCAACAACGCCATGCAAAACTGCGACGTTTTGCTGGCCGTGGGTGCCCGCTTTGATGACCGCGTGATCGGCAACCCCAAACATTTCGCCCAAAACGAGCGCAAGATCATCCATATAGACATTGACCCCTCGAGCATTTCAAAGCGGGTCAAGGTGGATATTCCTATCGTGGGCGACGTGAAAGACGTGCTGACCGAGCTGATCGCCATGATCAAGGAAAGCCCGCTCAAGCCTGATGCCGACGCGCTGGGAAGCTGGTGGGAGACGATTGAGGGCTGGCGTGCGCGCCAATGCTTGAAGTACGACCACGGCAAAGGCGACGTGATCAAACCCCAGTATGTCGTTGAGACGCTGTGGAACATGACGCGCGAGACCGAGACCTACATCACCTCAGACGTGGGCCAACACCAAATGTGGGCTGCCCAGTACTACCGCTTTGACGAGCCGCGTCGCTGGATTAACTCCGGCGGTCTGGGCACCATGGGCGTGGGTATTCCTTACGCCATGGGTATCAAACTGGCCAAGCCCGACAGCGAGGTGTTCTGCATTACCGGCGAGGGATCGGTGCAAATGTGTATCCAAGAGCTGTCCACTTGTCTGCAGTACAACACACCGATCAAAATTGTCTCGCTGAACAACCGGTATCTGGGCATGGTGCGCCAGTGGCAAGAGGTGGAGTACGAAGGCCGGTACAGCCACAGCTACATGGACGCGCTGCCCAATTTCGTCAAGCTCGCCGAGGCCTATGGCCATGTGGGCATGCTGATTGAGCGCCCTGAGGATGTTGAACCGGCTCTGCGTGAGGCGCGCCGCTTAAAGGACCGGACCGTTTTCATGGACTTTAGAACCGACCCGACCGAGAACGTGTTTCCCATGGTGCAGGCCGGCAAAGGGATTACCGAAATGCTTTTGGGTTCGGAAGACCTCTAAAGGCCGCTGGCCAATACGTTTAATTTATTTAATTCAAGGGGGCAAATCTATTGCTTGCCAAGCCCGGCGGTTACCGCTGCCGGGGGAGGGCGGTGAAAAGAGGCGTCTGATGCTATGAAACACATTATTGCTGTCTTGCTGGAAAACGAGCCCGGGGCGCTGTCCCGGGTGGTGGGCCTGTTTTCGGCCCGGGGCTACAACATTGAATCCTTAACGGTTGCGCCGACCGAAGATCCCAGTCTGTCGCGTATGACGCTGCAGACCAATGGCTCGGACGACGTGGTCGAGCAAATTACCAAGCATTTGAACCGCCTGATCGAGGTGGTGAAGGTTGTCGATTTGACCGAAGGCGCCTATATCGAGCGCGAACTGATGCTGGTCAAGGTGCGCGCCGTGGGCAAGGAGCGCGAAGAAATGAAGCGCATGTCCGACATATTCAGAGGCCGCGTGATCGATGTGACCGATAAGAGCTACACGATTGAGCTCACCGGTGACCAGGCCAAAAACGATGCCTTTTTGGAGGCAATTGAGAAGGACGCGATCCTAGAGACCGTGCGCACCGGATGCAGCGGCATCGGGCGTGGCGAGCGGGTCTTGCGGGTATAAGATTTTGCAACTTGGCGCGCTGCGTCATTATTTTTCGGAGAAAAGCATGAAGGTTTATTACGACAAAGACTGTGACCTGAGTCTGATCAAAGGCAAAACCGTTGCCATCATCGGCTACGGCAGCCAGGGCCACGCCCATGCCCAAAACTTGAACGACAGCGGCGTCAAAGTCATCGTCGGATTGCGCAAAGGCGGCGCCTCTTGGCCTAAAGTGGAAAAAGCCGGTCTGAATGTGGCCGAAGTCGCCGACGCGGTGCGCGTGGCCGACGTGGTCATGATTTTGTTGCCTGATGAGCAGATTGGCACCGTTTACACCCATGACGTGGAGCCCAATATCAAGCCCGGCGCTTCCCTGGTGTTTGCCCACGGCTTTAACGTGCATTACGGACTGGTTAACCCCCGCGCCGACTTGGATGTCTGGATGGTCGCCCCCAAAGCGCCTGGCCACACCGTGCGCGGCACCTATGCCCAAGGCGGCGGCGTGCCCCACCTGATTGCGGTGCACCAAGACAAATCGGGCCGCACGCGCGACCTGGCTTTGAGCTACGCCATGGCAAACGGCGGCGGCAAAGCGGGCATCATTGAAACCAACTTCCGCGAAGAAACCGAAACCGATTTGTTCGGCGAGCAAGCCGTTCTGTGCGGTGGCACGGTCGAGCTGATCAAAGCCGGGTTTGAAACTCTGGTTGACGCGGGCTATGCCCCTGAGATGGCCTACTTCGAATGTCTGCACGAACTCAAACTGATTGTGGACATGATTTATGAAGGCGGTATCGCCAACATGAATTACTCTATTTCCAACAATGCCGAATACGGCGAGTACGTGACCGGACCGCGCATCGTCACCGAGGACACCAAGGCTGCCATGCGCCAGTGTCTCAAAGACATCCAGACCGGCGAATATGCCAAGAGCTTTATCCTGGAAAACAAGGCCGGTGCACCGACCTTGCTCAGCCGTCGCCGCCTGACTTCCGAGCACCAGATCGAGCAAGTGGGTGAAACGCTGCGCGCCATGATGCCCTGGATCAAGAAAAACAAGCTGGTTGACCAAACCCGTAACTAAAGCATCGTGCCTACGGGCTGTTGCTTGATGCGCAAGGCCACTTCGGTGGCCTTGTGCTTTTGTCGGCCTTGGTGGCCCAAGGCCTATGCAGGACGTACACTGGTCTTTGCGCTTGTAGCGCCTACCTTTTGAGGCCACGACTTTCATTGAGGGATCCACATGGACGAACACGCAGCAAATCCAACCGAACCTGAAGAGGTGGTTTTTGTGCCCAAGCGGCGTAAAGGCATTTATGTGCTGCCCAATCTCTTTACCCTGGCGGCGCTCTTTGGTGGTTTTTATGCCGTCGTGATGGCCATGCAGGGTCATTTTGACCAGTCTGCCATCGGTATTTTCTGCGCCATGGTGCTCGATAGCTTAGATGGCCGCGTAGCCCGCATGACCAATACCCAAAGCGCCTTTGGCGAGCAAATGGATTCCTTGTCCGACATGGTGTCCTTCGGCGCTGCACCTGCGCTGGTTTCCTATGAATGGGTACTCAAGGATCTGGGCAAATGGGGCTGGTTTGCCGCCTTTGTGTATTGCTCCTGCGCCGCATTGCGCTTGGCCCGGTTCAACGTCAACACCCATGTGGTGGACAAACGCTACTTTCAAGGCCTGCCGTCACCGGCGGCAGCGGCCTTGGTGGCCGGCTTTATTTGGTGGTGCACAGATTTGGGTATTGCCCCCGCCCAGGTCGCATGGTTTATGTTCGCCTGGGTCTTGTACGCTGGCTTGACCATGGTGACCAATATTCCTTTTTACAGTTTCAAAGACGTCACACTGAGAAAAAGCGTGCCTTTCGCCGTCATTGTCCTCATCGCCTTGGGAATTGCCATCATCAATGTCGACCCGCCGACGGTGGTTCTTGGTATCTTTATTGCTTATGGCTTCAGTGGTTATGTGGTTTACGTCACCCGTAAATTCCGTGGGGTACCGGTCAGTGTCATAAGTACATCGACCGACGAACCGGATGAGCGGGGGATGCACAAATAATTGGCAATGGGGGTTATCTCGAATGCTGCGTGACGCGTCAAGCCTCAGTATTTTGCGAATCTGCTTGATGTTTGCTTTGTAACCAGTTGATTTATCTTATTTTTTGATTAAACTCAAGCCTCGCGTGGATATTTAATCCCACTTCTTGGGCTCTTTTCAGGTTTGGCACAAATTGATTAAGAAACGTATTGGCTGCTTGGTATTCATTGGTGCAATGGTATGGGCCAGTGCGAGCTTTGCGGCGCAAGATTCAAAGCGAGGCACCTTGGGTGCGAGCAGTTCCAAACGTGCGCCCTCGCAGGCCATCGTCAAGCGCAAGGCCAAGAAAATTGCGGCTGCTCCACCCCGTCCGTCCTATGGCTCCATGGCCGGACTGAAATCCGCGCCCGACGCCTTGGCGCTCAAGTCCAGCGTTGCTTTTGTGATTGACCAGGACACCAAGGAGGTCTTGCTGCATAAGAATGAGCTGGCCGTCTTGCCGATTGCTTCCCTCACCAAATTGATGACTGGCGTCCTGATTTCCGAAGCGCGCCTTCCCATGGACGAGCTCATCACCATTAGCCAAGACGATGTGGATACCGAAAAAGGCAGTCGTTCCCGCCTGACAGTTGGCACTGTTTTGAGTCGGGGCGAGCTCCTGCATCTTGCGCTGATGTCCAGCGAAAACCGAGCGGCCCACGCGCTAGGGCGCACTTTTCCGGGCGGGATCGTCAATTTTGTGGGTTTGATGAATATGAAGGCCGGCGAATTGGGCATGCCTGCCACCAGCTATGTGGAGCCGACCGGCCTGTCCAGCCGCAACCAATCAAGCGCGCGTGATTTGGCCACTTTGGTCAACTATGCCTACGCTGACCCTATGTTGCGCACGCTTACCACCTCGCCGGGTTACCAGGTTGCGGTGGGCCGCCGCACCCTGCAATTTAACAATACCAATCGTTTGGTAAAAAGCCCCGCCTGGGACATTGGCTTACAAAAAACGGGTTATATCTCAGAAGCTGGCCAGTGTCTGGTGATGCAAGCCAAGGTATCGGGCCGTAAATTGATCATGGTGTTTTTGGATTCGGCGGGCAAACTTAGCCGCATTGGTGACGCCGAGCGCGTCAAGCGCTGGGTAGAGTCCAACCCCGCATCCTTGTCCCGTGGCACGCCGCTGGCCCAAGCCAGTGGATCGGTTGCTCGCAGCAACTAAGGCACTAGCTCTAGGCTTTCTGAGATCGGCGCTTTAGTTCTTGCCGCGGTAGCCCAGTGTTTCGGAAATCTGGGTAGCAATTTCTTTGAGCTTGGGCATCCAAGCGTCGTCCATTCGGCTGGAGGGGGACGAAATGGAAAGGCCTGCAATCAGGTTTTTCTGATCATCGTAAATCCCTGCAGCCATGCAGCGCACGCCTAATTCGAGTTCTTCATTGTCATTGGCCTGGCCGTACTGGCGCACCTTCGCCAATTCGCGCTCCAAGATACCTAAGTCGGTAATGCTGTTTTTGGTATGCCCCTGAAGGCCTGTACGCGCCGCGTAGGCACGGATGCGCTGCGGATCGTCCGCCGCCAAAAAGAGCTTGCCCACCGATGTCAGATGCAGCGGAGCCCGCCCCCCAATGGCGCGCACCACCTGCATGCCTGAGCGTTCGCTAAAGGCGCGCTCCACATAAATGATCTCATCGCCCTGGCGCATGCTCAGGTTGACCGGCTGCTGGGTCAGTTTGTGCAGATCGCGCATGGGCGCCAGCGCCGCGTCGCGCACATTGAGCCGTCCTTTGACCAAATTGCCCAACTCCAACAGTCGCATTCCCAGCCGGTAACTCCCCGCTTGCGGCCGGTCGGCAAAGCGGCCCAACACCAGGTCGTTGAGGATGCGGTGCGCGGTCGAAGGGTGTAAACCGGCCCGTTCGCTGATCTCTTTAAGCGTCATCGGCTCTTCCCGCGAAGCCAGCACGTCGATCAGCGTAAACATCCGCTCAATCACTTGCACGGACGGTGCTGACAGAGAGTTGGGGTCTTGTTTGGTCATATGCAGATGGTGTAAACCCTATATTTTGCGCCATCGGCGGCTACGCCTTGGCGTAAGAGGCTAGGCAGCACCGGTTTTGTCGGCTGCTTCATAGTCCTGCCAAAGTCCATCGCGCAGCAACTGGCAGGGGCCAAACCGGATTTTGTAGTTCATTTTCTGGCTTTGCGCGATCCAGTAGCCCAGGTACAGATGAGACAGACCTAGTTCCCGGGCCTGCGCCAGTTGCCACAACACATTGAATGTGCCGTAGCTGGCGGTGCCATCAGGTGCATAAAAAGTGTAGACCGCTGACAGTCCGTCTTCCAGCACGTCCAGGATAGAGACCATTTTGAGCTCGCCCGCCGCGCCATCGGGCCCAGGGGCACGGAATTCCACTAAACGTGAGTTGACCCGGCTTTGCAGCAAAAACTGGGTGTACTGGCCCACGCTGTCCTCGTGCATGCCACCGCCGGCGTGGCGCGCGTGCTGGTAGCGTAGGTACAGGTCGTAATGTTCTTGCTCAAAGCCTAGGCGCAGGACCCGCACCTGCAGGTCTGCGTGCTGTTTCAGCGCTCTGCGCTGGCTGCGCGTGGCGGTGAAGGTGGCTACAGGTACCCGCAGGGGAATACAGGCTTGGCAGGCGTCGCAATGGGGCCGGTAGGTGAACATGCCACTGCGGCGAAAACCGGTTTCTACCAACTCAGAATACGTGGCGTTGTCGATCAGATGACTAGGCGTCGCCACTTGCGAGCGCGCCTGTCGTGCATCCAGGTAACTGCATTCGTAAGTCGCAGTGGAATAAAACTGCAGCGTCTTGAGCGGTAACTCGTGGACATTGGCCATGGCGCATCAGCCCTGCAGGTCCAAGTGCTGCCAATCGGGGGGTGAAAACCCCCATTTCACCGGCTCTTGCGACTTGGCGAGGCGCAAACTTTCCAAAAACTGTGCGCGCGGCAGGGCAGACGCGCCCAAACTGGCTAAATGGTTGGTTACCTGCTGGCAATCGAGCTGGGCCACGCCCGCAGCCCGGCATGCGGCAATCAGCGCGGCCAGGGCGAATTTGGAGCCATCGGTGACGGTGGTAAACATCGATTCGCCAAAGACCGCGTGGCCCACGGATACGAAATATAGGCCAGCGACCATTTTTGCGTCGACCCATGTCTCAAAGCTATGGGCATACCCCGCCTCATGAAACGCCATGTAGGCATCGACCATGGGCGGGACAATCCAGGTGCCGCGTTGCGTAGGGCGTTGCATTTGTGCGCAGGCCTGGATGACGCCGGCAAAATTGGTATTGACCCGGATCTCACAACCGGCGTCGGCTTGGAAGCGCTGCAATGTCTTTTTGAACGAACGATGAACGCGGAAATCTTGCACCCGCAAGACCATGCGCGGGTCTGGGCTCCACCACAAAATAGGTTGCCCCGGGTTGAACCAGGGGAAGATACCGCGCTCGTAGGCTTGCACTAACGAGAGGACCGACAACTCTCCCCCTGCGGCGAGCAAACCCGGCGCGTCGCTGCCTTCGCCCCAAGCGCGACTTAGTGGCGGGAAGGGGTCGCCCGCGAGCATCCAAACCAAATCAGGTGCTGACATCGGTCAATCGCAAAAAACAGGCAAGCGTCAAAACAAGTCCTTGATAAACCCAGAGGGTAGAATGCGCCAGTCGGGGCGTAGCGCAGCCTGGTAGCGCATCTGGTTTGGGACCAGAGGGTCGAAGGTTCGAATCCTTTCGCCCCGACCATTTTATTTGCCAAAGCTTTGCCTTTGGCATTTTCATTTCCGGTGATTTCTCCCGCAACTGTCCGTAGCTCAGTTGGATAGAGCAACAGCCTTCTAAGCTGTAGGTCACAGGTTCGATTCCTGTCGGACAGGCCAAACCACTGACCCTCATGTCGCCAACTCCAGGCTTTGTACGGCATCGGCTGGGGGCAGCCACCGATCTGCTGCGGCTTGCAATAAATGTCGGGCGCCCGTGCTAAGCAGCTCGAAGGCCCTTGTACCAGGCGGCGCCTGGCGCAATAAACCGCCCTCCAGCAAAAGCTGGCGGGCGCGGCGAGCCACCGGCAGACCTGCTTCATGCAAACTGCAGCGCCCAGCCAGCGAGGAGCTAAAAAGCTCTGCAATCAGCGCGTAATGGGTACAACCGAGTACGAGCGCGTCCACTGCACCGTCATGATGGCCCAGCGGGCCCAGTGCGGCCAGGTATTGCGCTGCCAGACGGGCGATGCTGCCTGTGTCGCCCTGCTCAATGGCGGCAGCCAATCCGTCGCAAGCCTGCAGCACAAGGTGCGTGCCGGGCGATTGGCTGGCCAAAAGAGCAGCAAATTTTTCGCTTTGCAATGTGCTGCGCGTGGCTAGCACACCAATATGGCCTGTGCGGCTGAGCGCGGCGGCCGGTTTCACGGCGGGTTCAATGCCGATGATAGGAATGTACGGGTAGCGCCCGCGCAAGGTGGCCACGGCCGCAGCGGTGGCGGTATTGCATGCAATGACCAGGGCTTTGACCTTCCGGGACTCGATCAAGTAGCGTGCAATCGCCTCAGAGCGGCGCAGCACATGCGCACTGTCCCGCTCCCCATAAGGGGCATAGCCCGCATCTGCGAGGTAGATGAAGTGTTCCCAAGGTAACTCTTGGTGCAAGGCCTGGAGCACGCTCAGGCCGCCGATACCGCTGTCAAAGACTCCGATGGAGGCCGTTGCAAGGATCTCGGCCATCTGCGGTTTAGCCGGCCTGAACCGGTATGGTTTTGTAGGCGCCACTGGCGATTTTCTGCTGCCAAGTGGCCGGCCCGGTGATGTGGGCGCTGGTGCCACCGGAATCGACGGCTACCGTCACGGGCATATCGACCACGTCAAATTCGTAAATTGCTTCCATCCCCAGGTCAGCAAAGGCCAGGACTTTGGCGTGCTTGATTGCTTTGCTCACCAGATACGCGGCGCCGCCCACGGCCATCAGGTAGGCGCTTTGGTGCTTTTTGATGGCCTCGATAGCCACTGGCCCGCGCTCGGCCTTGCCGACCATGGCGATCAGGCCGGTCTGGGCCAGCATCATCTCGGTAAAGCCGTCCATACGGGTGGCGGTGGTGGGGCCTGCGGGCCCCACGGCCTCGCCGGCGACCGGGTCTACGGGACCGACGTAGTAAATCACGCGGTTCGTAAAGTCCACTGGCAAAGGCTCGCCTTGGGCCAGCATGCCTTGGATGCGTTTGTGCGCGGCATCGCGGCCCGTCAGCATTTTTCCGTTCAGCAAGAGGGTTTGTCCGGGTTTCCAGCTGGCCACCTGGGCCGGCGTCAGGGTGTTGAGGTCGACTTTGGTGCTTTGCACATAGTCGGGCTTCCAGTCCACTTGGGGCCAAGTGTCCAGTGAAGGCGGCGTCAGATAGGACGGCCCGCTGCCGTCCAAGACAAAGTGGGCATGGCGCGTGGCTGCGCAATTGGGAATCATGGCCACGGGCTTGCTGGCCGCGTGGGTGGGGTAGAGCTTGATTTTCACGTCCAGCACGGTCGTCAGGCCGCCCAGGCCCTGGGCGCCGATGCCCAAGGCGTTGACCTTGTCATAAAGCTCCAGCCGAAGTTCTTCGACCTGGCTCAGAGCCTGGCCGGCAGAAGATCTGGCCTGCAGCGCGTACATGTCCAAATCGTCCATCAGGCTTTCTTTGGCCATGACCATGGCCTTTTCGGCCGTCCCGCCGATGCCAATGCCCAGCATGCCCGGAGGGCACCAGCCCGCGCCCATGGTAGGCACGGTTTTGAGCACCCAGTCCACTACCGAGTCGCCGGGGTTGAGCATCACCAGCTTGCTTTTGTTTTCCGAACCGCCGCCTTTGGCGGCGACGGTGACTTCGATGGTGTTGCCCGGCACGATTTCGGTAAATATCACGGCCGGCGTGTTGTCTTTGGTGTTTTTGCGGGCGAACTCGGGGTCGGCCACCACGCTGGCACGCAAGGTGTTGTCCGGGTGCAGATAGCCTTGGCGCACGCCTTGGTTGACCGCGTCTTCCAGCGAGCCGGTGAAGCCGCCCAAGCGCACCTCCATGCCGACTTTGAGGAACACATTGACGATACCGGTGTCTTGGCAAATGGGCCGGTGGCCGGTGGCGCTCATTTTGCTGTTGGTCAGGATTTGGGCGATCGCGTCTTTGGCAGCGGGACTTTGCTCGCGCTCATAGGCGCGCGCCAGGTGGGCGATGTAGTCGGCCGGGTGGTAGTAGCTGATGTACTGCAGGGCGGCGGCGATCGATTCGATCAGGTCGTTCTGGGAGATGGTAGTCATGGTGTGGCAATGGGTTGGAAAGGGGAGTTTAGCGTCTGCAGGCGGCCAAAGCGGGACCCAATTTCCACGCCGAAAGCCCCCAGTCAGTGCAATGTAAGTGCCATCGCCGAACATCCTGTAAGATTTTTCTCAGATAAATAGGAGACCGGCCCATGAGTACTGCGACATCCGCCATTGAATCCGTGTTAGTTGAAAACCGGGTTTTCTACCCGAGCGAGGCAAGCCAAAAAGGCGCCCGCATCTCCGGTATGCCTGCTTACCAGGCCCTGTGCGAGGCGGCCGAGCAAGACTACGAAGGCTTTTGGGCCCAACTGGCCCGCGACAACCTCAGTTGGAGCCGGGCGTTTTCCCGCACCCTGGACGAGTCCAACGCGCCGTTTTATAAGTGGTTTGAGGATGGCGAGCTCAATGCCTCGGCCAACTGCCTGGATCGCCACATGGGCACGCCGGTGGAAAACAAAACGGCGGTCATTTTCGAAGCCGACGATGGCACGGTTACCAAGACCAGCTACAAAGAGTTACTCGCCCGTGTCAGCCAATTTGCCAATGCGCTCAAGGCCCATGGCATCCAAAAAGGCGACCGCGTCCTCATTTACATGCCCATGACGCTGGAAGGCGTCATCGCCATGCAGGCCTGTGCCCGCATTGGCGCCACGCACAGCGTGGTGTTTGGGGGCTTCTCGGCCAAGGCCTTGCAAGAGCGCATCATTGACGCTGGCGCGGTCGCGGTCATCACCGCCAACTACCAAATGCGCGGCGGCAAAGAGCTGCCCCTCAAATCCATCGTGGACGAAGGCCTGGCTATGGGCGGCTGCGAGTCGATCAAGTCGATTTTTGTCTACGAGCGCACCGCAACCGCCTGCAATATGGTGGCGAACCGCGACAAAACCTTCGCCCAAGCGCTGGCCGGTCAAAGCACCGAATGCGCGCCGGTGGCTGTAGGTGCAGAGCACCCGCTGTTTATTCTTTACACCTCGGGCTCGACGGGAAAACCCAAAGGCGTGCAGCATTCCACTGGCGGTTATCTGCTGTGGGCCAAGCTGACCATGGACTGGACCTTTGACCTGCGCGCTGACGATGTGTTCTGGTGCACCGCCGACATTGGCTGGATCACGGGGCACACCTATGTGGCGTATGGACCTTTGGCCGCAGGCGCGACACAAATCATTTTTGAAGGCGTGCCGACTTATCCCAACGCAGGGCGCTTTTGGCAAATGATCGAGCGCCACAAATGCACGATTTTTTACACCGCGCCTACTGCGATCCGCTCGCTCATCAAGGCAGCCGAAAGCGATGCCGCCGTACACCCCGACCGCTCGGACCTGAGCAGCCTGCGCATCCTGGGGTCGGTGGGCGAGCCCATCAACCCCGAGGCCTGGATGTGGTACTACCGCCATGTGGGCCACGAGAAATGCCCCATCGTGGACACCTTCTGGCAAACCGAGACCGGCGGTCACATGATGACGCCACTTCCCGGCGCCACGCCGCTGGTGCCAGGCAGTTGCACCCTGCCGCTGCCCGGCATCATGGCCGCCATCGTGGACGAGGTGGGCAAACCCATCCCCAACGGCACCGGCGGCATTTTGGTCGTCAGCAAACCCTGGCCGTCCATGATCCGCACCATCTGGAACGACCCCGAGCGCTTTAAGAAAAGCTATTTCCCCGAAGAAATGGGCGGCAAGCTTTACCTGGCCGGCGACGGCGCGGTGCGCAGCGCGGACCGGGGTTATTTCCGCATCACCGGGCGTATTGACGATGTGCTCAATGTGTCGGGCCACCGCATGGGCACCATGGAAATCGAGTCGGCGCTGGTATCCAAGACCGATTTGGTGGCCGAAGCCGCCGTTGTTGGTCGCCCCGACGACCTGACGGGCGAGGCTATCTGCGCTTTCGTGGTGCTCAAGCGTTCGCGCCCCAGCCCTGACGAGGCCAAAGCCATCGCCAAGGAGCTGCGCGATTGGGTGGCCAAAGAAATTGGCCCGATTGCCAAGCCCAAAGACATCCGCTTTGGCGAAAACCTGCCCAAAACCCGCTCGGGGAAAATCATGCGCCGCTTGCTGCGCTCGCTGGCCAAGGGCGAGACCATCACGCAGGACGTTTCCACCCTGGAAAATCCAGCGATTTTGGACCAGCTCGGCCAGGCGTACTAAGCACTGCCAGCCCGGGCGCAGGCCCGGGTGCTGCACAAAAAAAGGGATGCATCGGCATCCCTTTTTGTATGGCGCCAGGCGGCCTGGCCGCCCCGCTGAGCTAGCTTTCGAGCGCGCCTAGAACGCTGGCGGTAATGGATTCCACGCTGCCCAGGCCGCTGACTGCGCGGTATTTGGGTGCTTTGGCCGGCTCGGCCTGGGCCCAGTCTGAGTAGTACGTCACCAAGGGGCGGGTTTGGGCGCTGTAGACATTGAGACGGTTTTTGACCGTTTCTTCTTTGTCATCCTCGCGCTGAATCAGGGGCTCGCCGCTGATGTCGTCGATGCCAGCCATTTTGGGTGGATTGAACTTGACGTGGTAGGTGCGCCCTGAAGCGGGGTGCGATCGCCGACCACTCATGCGTTCGATGATGGCTTCAAAGGGCACGTCGATTTCGACCACGTAATCCAGGGCCACGCCGGCGGCCTTCATGGCGTCGGCTTGGGGGATGGTGCGCGGAAAGCCGTCAAACAAAAAACCTGCGACGCAGTCGGGCTGCGTCAGGCGTTCTTTGACCAGACCGATGATCAGGTCATCGCTGACCAGGCCGCCCGCGTCCATGATGGACTTGGCCTGCAAGCCCAAGGGCGTGCCCGCCTTCACGGCGGCGCGCAACATGTCACCGGTAGAAATTTGGGGAATGCCGTATTTTTGGCAAATGAAGGTGGCTTGGGTTCCCTTGCCTGCGCCGGGCGCACCTAACAAAATCAATCTCATGGGCCATCCTCACAAAATGGTGTCTCTCTTTATGCCAGCCTGCAGCGGGGGCTTGACTGGTGTTAGCGGGGGAGAATAGCACGCAAAAACCTGTGTTGGCCTTACAACTGCGCCCTCGGCGCGCCGCGCTGCGCCTACCAATGGCGCGTTTAGCGGCCCTGGCCCAGCAAGACGGCGCGCACGCGCGCCAAGTCGGCTGGCGTGTCTACGCCAGCGCCCGGAGCCTCGTTTGTGACGTGGACCGCTATTTTGTGGCCGTGCCAAAGTGCGCGCAGTTGTTCCAGTGCTTCGCACTGCTCCATAGGCGCCTGCGCAAGCAGGGGAAAGGCCCGCAAAAACGCCACGCGGTAGGCATAAATTCCAATATGCCGCAAGGGCGCTGGAGTCGGGAGCGCATCGGGCTGGTCCGTGGGCCGATCGCGCCACCAGGCAATCGGCGCACGGCTGAAATACATGGCAAAGCCAGCGGCATCCAAAACCACTTTGACCACGTTGGGGTCGTAAAAAGCAGGTGCTGCGTCGATGGCATGGGCCGCCGTGCCCATGCTGGCTTGGCCGTGCTGCGCCAGCAACTGCGCCACCGCGCTGACCAGCGCTGGGTCGATCAGCGGCTCGTCTCCTTGCACATTGACCACGATGGCCTGCGGCGGCAATTGCAAAATTTCGCAGGCTTGGGCCAAACGGTCGCTGCCCGAGGCGTGGTGCTCCGAGGTCAGAATCGCTTCTACGCCATTTTGCGTGCAGGCCTGCACGATGCTGCTGTGGTCTGCCGCCACCACGATGCGGGTGTCTGCGGGCACGCCGCTGGCAACGCGCTGGGCCACCCGCACCACCATGGGCAGGCCGCCCAGGTCAGCCAGGGGTTTGTTGGGCAGTCGCGTGGAGGCCAGTCGTGCCGGGATCAGGACGGTGTAGGCCATGGGCTGCGCTTACAAGCCCAGCTCGGTGTCGCTCAGGGTGCGCGCCTCGGCTTCCAGCAATATCGGGATGCCATCGCGCACCGCATAGGCCAGACGCGCGCTGCGCGACCACAGCTCTTGGGCTGGGGCGTGCCACTCCAGCGGCCCTTTGGTGACCGGGCAAACCAACAAAGCAAGCAATTTAGTGTCCATGGGGGGATGATAAACGCGCCGCCAAGGCCTGGCCCAGGCGGGCGTCCAGCGCGGCAAAAAAGGGCGCTTCGATGTCTTGCGCCAGGCCAACTGCCCAGGCCTGGGGAGCCACCTCCCAAAGTTTGGCGGCATCTTTTTCGGTGCAAACCAGGGTGAAGTCGCCAAACGAGGACGCCGTGCACTCGGCAAAGTTGTAATGGTCTGGCAAGGCCTCTCGCGCTGCCAACACGCCTCCGGCCTGTTCCAGCATCTGAAAAAAAGCAGTGGGCCGGGCAATGCCCGCAATCGCCTTGATCGGCTTGCCACCTGGCGCGCTGAGCGCCTGCAGTGTGCTGCGTTGTCCATAGCCGTTGTGCAAGACCTCCAAAAGGCGTCGCCTGCAGTGAAACTGGCCCATGCCGCCTTGGCCGCCGGTGTTCAGGACCATCAGGTGGGTATTGCACAGGCCGGCCTGGGCCAGGGGCGGGCGCGGCCAGAGTTCGCGCAAGGGGCCGGCCGGCAGCAGCCAGCCGTTGCCCAGGCCGCGTTCATCCACGACGCAGACCTCGGCGTCGCGCCACAGGCTGTAGTCTTGCAGGCCGTCGTCCATGAGAAGCACCTGGGTTTGCGGGTGGTGGGCCAGCAGCACGCGGGCGCTGGCGATGCGTGAGCGGCCCACGGCGACGGGCACGCCGGTGCGCAGGTGGATCAGCAGCGGTTCGTCGCCGCAGTCGCGCGGGCGCGATTGGGCATGCACCAGCACCGTCCCGGTGGCGCTGCGGCCATAGCCTTTGGAGACCACGCCCACTTGCAAACCTTGGGCGCGCAGGTGCTCCACGATGCTGATGACTGTGGGTGTTTTGCCAGCACCGCCCACCAAGACGTTGCCCACCACGACCACGCAAGCTTGCGCACGGTGCACCGCGCCAAGGCCGCAGCGAAATACCAAGCGCCGAAGCCAGAGCAGCAGCGCATACGCGCAGGACACCGGCCAAAGCGCCAGGGCCAGCGCGCCGCGCGAGGACCATGCCTTTTGCAGCCAATGCTCTAGCAAAGCAGCCATGGGTTTAGCGACGCGGGGCGTCGGCCGCGGATCGCAGTGCGAAGGTGATGTGTCCAATGCCGGCAAGGCGCGCGCCCTCGACCGCCGTGATGACGGATTGGTGGCTGCTGTGGGCGTCTGCGCTGATGATGAGCACGGGCTGGGTGTCTCCGCTCAGTTGGGCGGCGAGCACTTTGGAGAGCGCCGCCGCAGTATGGTCTGCGAGCAGTTTACCTTGCAGACCGTAGTCGCCGGCGGCGGTCACGGTGAGCTGAATCGGTTTGACCGGCAGGGTTTCTTTCTCGGCCTTGGCGACCGGCAATTTGACATGCAGCAGCATTTGTTCGCGGTAGGTAGTGGTCAGCACCAAAAAAATCAGCACGACCAAGAGCACATCAATAAAAGGTATAAGGTTGATTTCCGGCTCGGCGCCTGCGCGGCGAGAAAACCGCATGGGCGCCACTGCGCCACTGCGGGAGTCGTCCGCCACGCGGGTCATGGCAGAGTGCGCTGCGTCAGCGCGCGCAGCAGCTGGTCCGCCGCGGCTTCCAGTTCCAACACATAAGCGTCTGCCCGCGTGCGAAAGTAGCGCCAAAACATCATGGCCGGAATCGCCACGATCAAGCCAAAGGCGGTGTTGTACAGGGCAATGGAAATGCCGTGGGCCAATTGCGCCGGGTTGCTGCTGGCGCCGCCGCCCGACTGGGCACCAAAGATTTCTATCATCCCGACCACCGTGCCCAACAGACCCAGCAAGGGCGCCGCCGAGGCGATGGTGGCCAGCATTTGCAAGCGGGTTTCCAGGGTTTGGGCGGCTTTGCGTCCTGCCTGGTGCATGGCCGACTGCAGGTCCTGCGTATCGAACTCTGGGTTGCGCTTGGCAATTTCCAGCGCGCTGGCGAGCACTTGGCCCAGCAAGGTGCGGGTGTCGGGAATGCTCAGTTCTGCCACTTGGTGCCGGTGGGTGCGGGCCTGCTCCACCACCGCTTGGGCCAATCCGGGCGGAGCCACTTTGGCGTCGGTGAGGCTCAGCGCCCGTTCGATCACGATGGCCAGCGCCAGTATGGAGCACACGATCAGCGGCCAGATCGGCCAACCGGCAGCAAGTATCATGGAAATCACACGCATTCCTTGTTCTGTTAAAAAATGCAATTATCTGTGATTGTTATCAATATTGAATTGAATTTGCATGCCTAAGGCCCACCTTTGCCCTGGTGATTGCCCTTTGTCGGCAGGGTTTTTGTATGACTGAAGGCCTGGCTCCGACCCGCCTTGCGGTCCAGGTTTGGCAGGTCGGCGCGCTGTGCCATGCGATTTCGGACGCCCTGCAGGCGCGCTTTAACCCGGTGCGGGT
>CAMATX010000036.1 GCA_945861345.1 Comamonas sp. lk | reverse complement strand
GCGGCCCTGGTATTTCCCCAAAGGTACTGAAGACATGCACCAAGCGGTACACCGCGAAGTGATGGCGGTGCGCGAAGGCGTGGGCATCATGGACGCGTCCACGCTGGGCAAGATTGACATCCAAGGCCCGGACGCTGCCAAGCTGCTCAACTGGATGTACACCAACCCCTGGCTCAAGCTGGAAGTGGGCAAAGCGCGCTACGGCCTGATGCTGGACGAAAACGGCATGGTCTATGACGACGGCGTGACCGTGCGCCTGGCCGAGAACCATTTTGTGATGACCACTACCACCGGCGGCGCCGCGCGCGTGCTGGGCTGGATGGAGCGCTGGGTGCAAACCGAATGGCCCGATATGCAGGTTTATATGACCAGCGTCACCGACCACTGGAGCACCTTCGGCCTGGTCGGCCCCAAGGCACGTGCGGTGCTGGAAAAAGTCTGCAAGGACGTGGACTTGTCTCTGGCCGCTTTCCCCTTCATGAGCTACCGCGAGGGCACGGTAGCGGGCGTGGCGGCGCGCATTATGCGCATCAGCTTTTCGGGGGAGTTATCGTTTGAGGTGAACGTGCCTTCGCACTACGGCGCCTCCGTCTGGGCGGCGCTCATGGCAGCGGGCGCGGAGTTCAACATCACGCCTTACGGCACCGAAACCATGCACGTTCTGCGTGGCGAAAAAGGCTACATCATTGTGGGCCAGGACACCGATGGCTCGGTGACGCCGCATGACCTGGGCATGGGCGCCATGGTCTCCAAAACCAAAGACTTTTTGGGCCGCCGTTCACTCTCGCGCAGCCACACTGCGGGCCCTAACCGCAAAGAACTGGTGGGCTTGCTTACCGAAGACCCCGCCACCGTGTTACCCGAAGGCGCGCAAATCACCGAAGTGGGTGCAAGCGCGGTAACGCCCGTGCCTATGCTGGGCCATGTGACGTCCAGCTACTACAGCCCCACGCTCAAGCGCTCGATTGCCATGGCGCTGGTGCGCAACGGCCACCAACGCCACGGCCAGCAAGTGCAACTCCCCCTGGTCGATGGCCGCACCGTACGCGCCACCGTAGGCAGCACCGTGTTTTACGATCCTGAAGGAAAACGCCACCATGTCTGATGCTGTTTTGCAAAGCCCTTTGGCGCCCTTGTTAGGCGCGGGCGATACATCTTTGGTGATCGATGGTCAAACCGTCACGATGGGCGAAGCGCCCTTGATGGACATGCTCAATCTGCGCGGTAACCCGGCAGATGCCACGTTTGGTAGCGCGGTGCACGCTGTCACTGGTTTGGCACTGCCCTTGGTAGCCAATACCGCGAGTTTGGGCACGGACCGCCAGTTGCTGTGGCTCGGGCCTGACGAATGGTTGCTGCAATGCCCGATAGGGCAAGGCGCGGCATTGGAAACTGCGCTGCGCCAAGCACTGGCAGGCCAGCATTTTGCAGTGGTGAACGTGGGCCATGGCAATACCGTTTTGCGCGTGCAAGGGCCGGGCGCTGCCGATTTACTCGCGCGCGGCTGCCCCTTAGATTTTCATGCCAGCGTGTTCGCCGCCGGGCAGATGGCGCAAAGCCATATCTCACGCGCTAACGCGACCATTGTTTGCAAGCAGGCAGGCAGCCACTACGAAGTAATAGTGCGCCGCAGTTTTGCCGACTACCTGTTTCGCTGGCTCTGCGCAGCCGCTGGCGCATGAATTTTGCGCTAGGGATTGATACCGGCGGCACGTTTACCGACGCGGTGCTGCTTAATGCGGCGCGCGAGGTGGTGGCCGCGTCCAAAAGCCTGACCACCCGCTTCGATCTGGCGCAGGGCATCGCAGCGTCTTTGGACGGGCTGCCGCAAAACCTGTTGGCGCAAGTCGATCTGGTCTCGCTGTCCACCACGCTGACCACCAACTCGGTGGTCGAGGGCAAGGGCGCGCCGGTGTGCGCACTCTTGGTGGGCTATGACGCGCACCAGATCAAAACCAGCGGCCTGGCCGACCTGATTGGCTTAGATGCCATCGAAAGCTTGGCCGGCGGCCACGACGCCGGCGGCCTGCCGCTTTGCGCGCTGGACGAGGCGGCCTGCCGCGCTGCCATCGCCCGCCACGCCACGCGGGTATCGGCCTTTGCGATATCGGCTACGTTTGCGGTGCGCAACCCGGCCCATGAAGTGCAACTGCGCGACTGGGTGCAGTCCATCTGCGATGTGCCGGTCACGTGTGGCCATGAGCTGGCCTCCAGCCTGGGCGCACCACGGCGTGCGCTGACGGCTACCCTCAATGCACGCATGATCTCGCACGTCAAAACCCTGATCGACTCGGTGCAGCGCACCCTGGCGGCGCGGCGCATCGACGCGCCGCTGATGCTGGTCAAGGGCGACGGCTCGCTCATCAACGTGGCCAGCGCCCTGCTGCGTCCGGTGAGCACCGTGCTCTCGGGCCCGGCGGCCAGCGTGCTGGGCGCCTGCGCCCTGAGCGGCGTGGACAACGCCATCGTGGCCGACATGGGCGGCACCACCACCGACATCGCCGTGGTTCGCGGAGGCCACCCGGCGCTGAGCTTTGACGGCGCCATGGTGGGCAACTGGCGGCCCATGATCGAGGCGGTCAAGGTCTACGCCATTGGCCTGGGCGGCGACAGCGAAGTGCGCCTGCAAGGCGGCGAGGGCCTGACCATCGGCCCACGCCGCGTGCTGCCCCTAAGTTTGCTGGTGCACCAGCACCCGCAATTTTTGGCGGTGCTCGAGCGCCAGCAAACCGAAATTCCCCACGCCAGCCAAATGCGTTTTGCGCAGGCCTTGTCCGCCGACAGCGCGCACCTGGGCCGCCTGAACGACGCCGAGCGGCGCGCCTGGGAGCGCCTGTGCCAAGGCCCGGTGGACCTGGAAGCGGCCAATATGCACGACCGCGATCTGGCCCGCGCTGTCGCCCGTCTGGAGCGCAAAGGCCTGGCCATCTATACCGGCTTTACGCCCAGCGATGCCGCGCACGTGCTGGGCATGTCCACGCACTGGAGCGCCCCTGCCGCCGTGTGCGCTGCCCGCATCTGGGCGCGGCAAATGCGCCATATGTACGGGCTGGGCAAATGGCCACTGGGCGACGCCCAAGCCCCGGCGCGCGATGTGGTGGCCAAAGTCACCAACACGATTTGCCAAAAGCTGATCGAGGCCGGTCTGAACGATGCCGGCCAGATGAACGAAAACAACGCCGGCAAAGTCGCTGCCCTGCTCACCACCATGGCCCTAGGCCACAACGGCCGCGCAGCCGATGCAGATGCCGTCGACACCGCCAAACCGGTCTTTGCCCTGCAATTTGCCCCCGACATGCCGCTGGTGGGCGTTGGCGCGCCGGCCGCCAGCTACTACCCGGCCGTGGCGCAAGGTTTGGGCGTGCAGTTGGTCGTGCCGCCCCATGCCGAAGTGGCCAATGCCGTAGGCGCCGTGCTCGGTCAGGTGGCGCAGCGGGTGCACATCACCGTCACGCAGCCGGTGCGCGGGACGTTTAAGGTATTTACGCCCCAAGGCCCGCAAGATTTGCGCACTCTGCCCGAAGCGCTTGCCCTGGCACGCAGCTTGGCCGGCGCGCAGGCGCAGGCCAGCGCCTTGGCCGCAGGCGCGAGCGATGTGCAACTGGCGTTTTCGCAAGCGGACAACCAGGTGCTCAACGAGATCGACGGCGATGTCTTCTTCGAGGCCACCGTCACCGCCACCGCCTGGGGTCCGCCCCGGCGGAAAATCGCCTAGGCACACATGGCCCGGATCGAGGCACTGCGCGCCGCGCTCCGGCCTTACGGCTTGCAGCTGCGCGGCGGCTTTTGTCCCCAGGCGCACGAAGCGGTCGCACTTCCCGAGGGCCGCAACGCGGCGCTGCTGGTCTTGGTGGGTAATGTAGGCGGCGCCATGTGGCCGGTGTTTGCCGCCTCTCCCATGGCCCGTGACGGCCAGCCCCACCCGCTGGACCGCTGGAGCCGCCAGGTCGGCGATGCGCTGGCGCAGCACTGGGGCGCCATTGCGCTCTACCCCTTTAGCGGCCCGCCAGCGCAGCCGCATTACCACCCGTTTCAGCAATGGGCATCGCGCTGCGAGACGGTCTTTCCCAGCCCCTTGATGCTGCGTATTCACCCCGCGCACGGCCTATGGCATGCCTACCGCTTTGCCCTGGCCTTTGCCAGCGCCGATGCCGGTGATGTGGCGGCGCTGGCCATGCCCCCCGCGGGCGCAAGCCCCAACCCGTGCCTGACCTGCGTGGACCAGCCCTGCCTGCACACCTGTCCCGTCGGAGCCTACGATGGCCAGCGCTTTGCCGATGACCTGTGCCGCAGCCATGTACGCAGCCCCCAGGGCGCAGCTTGCGCCAGCCAAGGCTGTTGGGCGCGCAATGCCTGCCCGGTGGCCGCCCACTTGCGCTACACACCTTCACAAGCACAATTTCATATGGCCGCCTTTGTGGCGCCCAAGGCCTGAACGGCCTGAACTAAAGGCCCAAGCCGGCCTTGAGTGAGCGGTAATTGGCCTGCGCCAACGCCCAATGCAGCGCACCAAACATGCCACCGCAGCCAAACCAGAGCAGCACATTGACCAGCGCCACCATGGGTAGAAATGCTTCGCCGCGCAGCAAAGTGTGCACTGGGTACATAAAAATAAACATGGGCAGGCCCCAGCCGAACACGCCCCGGCGCAGGATAAAACGCAACGCTCCTACCTTGCGCTCACGCTCCCAGCGGGCTACAGCGACCAGGGCCACCCGACCTGCAGCCAGGACTGCCGCTGCAGGTGTCAGCCAATTTGGCGGCAGCTCGGAGCGGATAAAAACAGCGCGGACCTTATCGGCCGGCCAGCCCCACAGCCAGCGCGCCAACAGCGCATTGAGCAGCCAGCCCAGGGCATAACCAGCCACCACCTGCAGCACCAAGGCGGCCAGCAGCGCCGCCAGCCACCAGCGCCCCTGTGGATGGTCCAGTAAGCGGGTGGCCGCCGGGATGCCCGGCAGCTTTTCCAGCCACAGCGCAAAGAAATAACTCGGAATAGCGGCCAGCAGCGCCAGTGTCACCGGCAGCAAGCTCATGGCCAATTGGTAGCGCGGGCGCATCACCGCCGGAACCAAAATATTGCTCGCAAGAAGTGTCATGCCAGTATCTTACGCAGAGGCGACTGGGCCCAGCAAGCCCCGGGGCTATGATGGCCCCGCATCCACGACCTTTCTTAGGAGCAAGCATGACGGATTTAAGCACCCCTTTTGTGGCCAGCGCCGAGCACATGGCCGCCGTGTTTGCCAGCCAAGCGGCCACCGCGCTGCGCCTGCGCAGCTCCAGCGCCGAAGACCGCATCGCCAAAATCCGCCGTCTGCGTGACGCCGTTTTGGCCCACACCGAGGACTGGTACCGCCTGGCAGCGGCCGACCTGCGCAAGCCCGCCGCCGAGGTGGACATTGGCGAAATCTTGCCCATTTGCGTGGAAGCCAATGACGCCATCGCCAACCTGAAAAAGTGGATGAAGCCCAAACGCGTCTGGCCCACCATGATGACCGGCGGCACGCGCAGCGAAGTGCAGTTTGCCCCACGCGGACGCAGCCTCATCATCGGGCCCTTCAATTACCCGCTGAACCTGACGCTAGGCCCGCTGGTCTCGGCCATTGCGGCGGGCAACACGGCCATCATCAAGCCCTCGGAGCTGACGCCGCATTTGTCGGGCTTTATTTGCCAACTGATTGCAGATTTGTTCCCGCCCGACGAGGTGGCGACCTTTCAGGGCGACGCGCAGGTGTCCCAAGCCCTGCTGGAAATGCCGTTTGACCATATCTTCTTTACCGGCAGCCCCACGGTGGGCAAGTATGTGATGGGCGCAGCGGCCAAGCACCTGGCCAGCGTGACCTTGGAGCTAGGCGGCAAAAGCCCTACCATCGTGGACGCCAGCGCCGACCTGCAATTGGCCGCCACCAGCGTGATGTTTGGTAAGTTCTCCAACGCCGGGCAAACCTGTATCGCGCCAGACTATGTCTATGTGCACGAAAGCGTCAAAGCCCGTTGGATCGACTGCTGCAAAGCCGAGCTGGCCAAAGCCTATGGCGACACGGCGCAGGCGCAGGCGCAAAGCGCGCACTACACCCGCATCGTCAACCCGCGCCATACAGCGCGCATTGCCGCCTTGCTGGAAGATGCCAAAGCGCATGGTGCGCAGGTGCTGGCCGGCGGCGCGGTGGACGCGGCGCAGTGCTATATCCAACCCACGCTCTTGGACAACATCGGCGCCGGGGCGCGCATCTTGGACGAAGAGATATTCGGGCCGCTGCTGCCCATCATCGGATTTACCGACCTGGACGCGGTCATCGCCCACGTCAACGCCGGGCCTAAGCCCTTGGCGCTGTATATCTACAGCGAGGACGAGGCGCGCATTGACAAGGTGCTCACACAAACCCAGTCAGGCGGGGCCTGCGTGAACCATGCGCTGATCCACTTTTTGCATGGCAACCTGCCCTTTGGCGGCGTGGGCAACTCCGGCGTGGGCAATGCGCATGGTCACTACGGCTTTAAGGCCTTCAGCCATGAAAAAGCAGTCGTACGCACCCAGTTTTCCATGGCCGCCACCCTGCTGCGCGCCGGGGCGGTGCCGCCCTGGCTGAGCAAAGTGCTGCGCGCGGGCTTTAAGTGGATTTAGCCGTAAAACAAAAAGAAACCATTGAGCGCGCACAGCGTACCCAAGAGTCCCAGCCCCAGGCCGCCGAAATAAAGGGCCGGCAAGGAGCCGATGATAGACACCGATAGCAGCACGATGGCAATTTGCAGCGCACCTTCGGCATAGTCAAACCAAGGGTCTTGCCGAAGGGCCTGGTCGCGCACCATTTCGTGCGCTTTGGCGCGCTCGAGCAACTCCTTTTTGCCCTCGCCTTTTTCGGGCTCGGACTCGTAGCGCTCGACGGTTTTCTTGTAATCGTCAATCTTTTTGAGCATGGCCTCTTTGGCCGCTGCGTTCATGCCTGGTTCGCGCAGCAATTGCAGCTCCATGTCGGCAGCGGCAATCTTGAGCGAGGTCTGGCGAATCGACTTGGCCTGGTAGAAGGCATAGCTATTGGCGGCCAGGATGTTTTCCTGCGTAATGTCTTTGCCGGCATTGGAGCCGCCCAGGCTGGTGATGGCCAGCACCATGGCAAAAATCGCGATGGTAAGGGCCGCACGGTTTTTCTGGTGAGGGTCCTCGCCGGCCTCTTCAATCAGTTCCGATGTTTCATGTGCTTCCATGGAAATGCTCCTTCAATCAGGGGGAAATTTACAGTGTAGGCGCGCTGTATGACAGCGCCGCGAACCCGTGACGCGTCCACTTAGGCGCTGGCCTGGCCGTCCAGCGGCGAGCGCAGCGTGCTTTCACCGCCAAAACGCCGGTCGCGCTGGGCGAACCAGGCGATGGCTTTGTCCAGCTCGGTGGGCGTGAACTCGGGCCAAAGCAAGTCGGTGAAATACAGCTCGGTGTAGGCCATTTGCCAAAGCAAAAAATTGCTCATGCGCGATTCTCCGCCGGTGCGCACCATTAAATCCGGCGGCGGACCGTCGGCCAATTGCAAATAGGGCTCCAGCGCCGACTCGTCCAGGGCGCTAGCGTCCAAGGCCGGATGCTCGGCCTGCCAGGCTTTCATCGCCTGCAAGATGTCCCAGCGCCCGCCGTAATTGAGGGCTAGGTTCAGGGTGATGCTGCGGTTGTGCGCGGTGGCGGCCACCGCATCGCGGATCAGGGCCTGGATGCGGCTGTCAAATTTAGAGGTGTCGCCGATCACGCGCAGGCGCACGCCCTGGGCATTGAGGTCGCCGATTTCTTTTTGCAGGTAGAGGGTGAGCAGGCGCATCAGGCCGCGCACTTCTTCGAGGGGGCGGCGCCAGTTTTCGGTGCTAAAAGCAAACAAAGTGAGGTGGCCAATGCCGCGCTCGCCGCAGGCCTGCACGATAGCGCGCACTCGGCGCGCACCCACGGCATGGCCGGCCGCCTTGGGCAGGCCGCGCGCACCAGCCCAGCGGCGGTTGCCATCCATAATGATGGCGATGTGCTGCGGCAGGTCGGAAGCTTCAGGATTGGGCAAGGGTAAGTCGCGGGTTGGGCTGGTGTTGCCAAGGGCAAGCATGCGCCACGAAAGTGCGGCGTGCGAGCGCAAATTCTAGCGGCGTGCGCCCAGGGGCGGGGAGTTTTGTTGCCCCGGCTTCGGGGACAATGGGGTTACGGCCCGCCAAGCCCCGCCTGACCGCCGCAAACGACCACCAGCAACAGCGCCCATTGACCTGAGAGACACGTTTTGAGCATCCAAACCGACGATTTTTCGCCTGCGCCCGCGCTACGCATGGTGTCTGCGGCCCCTTTGTCCGGCCCGGAAGAAGCCATCGAGCGCGCGCTGCGCCCCAAGATGCTGGACGACTATGTCGGCCAGGCCAAAGTGCGCGAGCAACTCGAAATCTTTATCGGCGCGGCCCGCAAGCGCGAAGAAGCGCTGGACCATGTGCTCTTGTTTGGCCCGCCAGGCCTGGGTAAAACCACGCTCAGCCACATCATTGCGCACGAATTGGGCGTCAATCTGCGCCAAACCAGCGGGCCGGTACTCGAAAAGCCCAAGGACCTAGCGGCGCTTTTGACCAATTTGGAAAAAAACGACGTGCTGTTTATCGACGAGATCCACCGCCTGAGCCCGGTTGTCGAGGAAATTCTCTACCCGGCGCTGGAGGACTACAAGATTGACATCATGATTGGCGAAGGCCCGGCGGCGCGCTCCATCAAGCTCGATTTGCAGCCCTTTACGCTGGTGGGCGCCACCACGCGCGCGGGCATGCTCACCAACCCGCTGCGCGACCGCTTTGGCATTGTGGCGCGGCTGGAGTTTTATACGCCCCAAGAGTTGCAGCGCATCGTGACGCGCAGCGCCGGCCTGCTCAAAGTGCCTATGGCCGAGGAAGGGGGCTTTGAGATCGCCAGGCGCTCGCGCGGCACACCGCGCATTGCCAACCGCTTGCTGCGCCGGGTGCGCGACTACGCCGAGGTCAAGGGCGCAGGCACCATCACGCTGGACATTGCCAACCTGGCGCTGGCCATGCTAGACGTGGACCCGCAGGGATTTGACGTGATGGACCGCAAACTGCTCGAGGCGGTGATCCACCGCTTTGACGGCGGCCCGGTCGGGCTGGACAACATCGCCGCGAGCATTGGCGAGGAGCGCGAGACCATCGAGGATGTGATCGAGCCCTACCTGATTCAGCAAGGCTATTTGCAGCGCACGCCGCGCGGGCGTATCGCTACGCTGGCAGCCTACCGGCACCTGGGCGTGGCCGCACCGGCCGGGCCCGCCGCCGATTTGCTGGGCTAAAGGGTTAAAGGGCTAAAAAAAGGCACGATGCCCAGCGCGCCCAAGGCGCCGTAGCAGGCCGCCTGCAGCGCCAGCACCTGGGTAGCCGGCATCTGGTTTTGCAATGCGCGGCCGCTGGCCCCACTGGCCAGACACAGCGCCACGCAGACCAGCGCCGCATCGCGCAGCGGCATGGCGTCGGCATTCCACAAAAACACCGTACCCGCAGCCATGAGGCACAGATACTGCGCCAGCGCAAAGCGCACTTGGCCAGCCGAGAGCGGCGGGTCAAAGCGCTGCACCTGGCCCATGTCGAACGCGGGGGCGGGCAGGGCATCGGCCGGTTGCCAGCCCGGCGGTTTGAACCAGACGCGCAGTTTGTCGGACCAGCGCGGCGTGCGCCAACTGGTGGCCAACAGGCCGGCATACACCTCGGCATTGGCCCATAGCGGGTCCCAGCTGTTGAGGGGCTTGCGCGTGCCATACACGCAGGGCGCCTGCTCTTCCTGGAAGCTGCCAAACAAGCGGTCCCACACCACCAAAATGCCGCCGTAATTGCGGTCCACATAGCCTTCGTTCACCGCATGGTGCACCCGGTGGTTGCTGGGTGAGCAAAACACGCGGTCAAACCAGCCCAGCTTGCCCACGTACTCGGTATGCACCCAGAACTGGTAAAGCAAATCGACCAGCGCGACGATGCCAAAGACCAGCGGCGGCACGCCCAGCACCGCCAGCGGCAGGTAAAACACCCAACCGAGCAAACCGCCGGTGGAGGTTTGGCGCAGCGCGGTCGACAGGTTGTAGGCCTGGCTTTGGTGGTGCACCACGTGCGCTGCCCACAACAGCGCCACCTCGTGGCCAGCGCGGTGCAGCCCGTAGTAGCACAGGTCGTAGATCAGCAGGGCCAGCAGCCAGCCGTACCAGTTTTTCCAGAGTTCGGCATCGGGGAAAAGCGCCAGGTGCTCAAACGCCAGCGCGTAGGCCGCAAGCCCGATGAATTTGAGCAGCACGCCGGTGACTTGGCTCAGCAGGCCCAGGCTCAGGCTGTTAATGGTGTCGTTCAGGGCGTAGCGGCTGTGCGCCACCTTGCCCAGGCGCAGCTGTCGCCGGTCCCACCACCATTCCAGGGCCATGGCGGCCAGAAACACCGGGAAAGCAAAAACAATGATTTTGGACATGGGCGGGCCTTTCGCTAGCTGCCAAACTCGTCGCGTGGGCCTTCGTCCAGATGGCCGGTGTCCGACCATCCGACCAGGCTCAAGCCCTGGGGTGTCCACAGCAAGCGGTTGATGGCGCAGTTGCCTAACTCCCAGGTGCGCGGGGCATGCAGCTCCTGGCCAGTGGCCAGGCGGTAGAGCATATCGAGCACGCCACCGTGGGTGACGATGGCGATGTGCTCGCCCGCATGGCGCGCAGCGATTGCGTCAACGGCCGCCCGCACCCGCAGCAGCACCTGGGTGGACGATTCCCCTTGGGGCGGCGCCCACAGCGGGTCGCGCTGCTTCCAGCGCAGCGCTTCTTGCGGGTGCAACTCGCCGACCTGCACGTAGGTCAGGCCCTCCAGGCTGCCAAAGCTGCGCTCGCGCAGGCCCGTATCGCGCACGATAGCCTGCGGCGCCACGCCCGCGTGGCGGGCTATGGCCTGCGCGGTGTTGAAAGCGCGGCACAAGTCGCTGCTGTAAATATGCTGCAGGCCGCTGTCGGCCAAAGCCGCGCCGACACGCTCGGCCTGCCAGCGGCCACGCTCATGCAGGTCGATATCGAGCTGGCCTTGCAAACGCGTGATGGCATTCCAGGCCGTCTCGCCGTGGCGCACAGCGGTAATGCGGGTGGGCGCTGGGCTGGACATGGCGGCAGACACAGCGGCCCAGGGACTCAGGCGGTGGTGACGGGGATGCCCGTCCACACCCGCGTGCTGGGCAAGGGCAGCGCATCAAAAGCGGTATCGCCGTCGGCCTCGGGCACGCCGGTGGTGCGGATGTTTTTGAAGTCGTGGTGCGTGGTGTCCATAAGATGCGAGGGCACGACGTTTTGCAAGGCGGTGAACATGCTCTCGACGCGGCCGGGGTATTTTTTCTCCCAGTCGCGCAGCATATTGCCGATTTGCTGGCGCTGCAAATTGTCCTGGCTGCCGCACAAGGTGCAAGGAATGATGGGGAACTGCCGGTGCTCGGCCCAGCGGCTCAGGTCTTTTTCGGCCACATAGGCCAGCGGGCGGATCACGATGTGGCCACCGTCGTCGCTGACCAGCTTGGGCGGCATGCCTTTGAGCTTGCCACCGAAAAACATATTGAGGAAAAAGGTTTGCAGCATGTCGTCGCGGTGGTGGCCCAGCGCGATTTTGGTGACTTTGAGCTCGTCGGCGACGCGGTACAAAATGCCCCGGCGCAAACGGCTGCACAGGCTGCACATGGTTTTGCCCTCGGGAATGACTTTTTTGACGATGCTGTAAGTGTCCTGCGTCTCGATATGAAAGGGTACGCCCAGCGCATTTAGGTAGGCGGGCAGCACATGGTCGGGGAAGCCGGGCTGCTTTTGGTCCAGGTTGACAGCGACCAAATCAAAGTGGATGGGCGCGCGCTGCTGCATCTTGATCAACAAATCGAGCATGCCGTAGCTGTCTTTGCCACCCGAGACGCAGACCATGACGCGATCGCCCTCCTCGATCATGCCGAAATCCATGATGGCCTGGCCGACCTGGCGGCACAGGCGCTTTTCTAGTTTGTGGGTTTCGTGCGCTTCATCGGACATGGGTTTTCCTCGGATTTACCACTGGCCGGTTTCGACCCGGATGGCCACTTCGCAATCATCAAAGATTTTGAGTTTCGCAATTTTCACTCGCACGCCCAGCACGCCGGGAAGCTGCAGCAGGCGGTTGGCCAGCTTGCCGATCAGGCTTTCAAGCAGGTTGACGTGCTCGGCGGTGCATTCGGCAATGATGATTTGGCGCACTTTGCGGTAGTCCAGCACGTGGTTGATATCGTCATCGGTGGGCAAGAGCGGCTGGGCACCCAGGTGCAACTCGGCGTCCACCTGGATGGGCTGGGGCGCAATCAGCTCGGACTCCAAGATACCCAAACTGGCCTCAAAGCGCAGCCCGCTAAGTGTGAGGGTTTGTTTACCGCGAAACGGCGGGGTCGAGGGGGTCGCCATAGGTGCTTCCTGACAATATGAGCAAAAAATGCAATGGGCTGCGCAACTCAGTCGGGCGCGCGCAACTGAAAAACTTCCACCCCAACCGCCTCGCAGTCAGGGTACACATCGGGCTTGCTGGTGCGGACCCGAACGGCAGCTACCTGGGCGGGCACCAGGAGCGCCCGGGCAATGGCGTCGCACAGCGTTTCTTGCAAATTGATGTGGCCACGTCCGGCCAGATCGGCAATCGTGGTGCGCACAAAGTCGTAGTCGACGATTTCATCGATGCGGTCGGCCTGCGGGCTGGAGTAGGCATAGGGCACGTAGAGCTCCACATCAAAGCGCATGCGCTGGGGCGCCTGTAGCTCAAAGTCGTGGATGCCGATGCGCACCGGGATTTCATAGCCGCGCAAAAACAGCTTGCGGCAGTCGCGCATCAGCGCCTCTTCATTGATCGGCATGGGGCTCCTGGCTGGAAAGGGTGTCGGCGGCGAACATGACATCGCGCGCCATGGGGACCAAATGCTGGCCGCTGTCCACGCAAATGCTCACACCGGTAATGGCCGGATTGCCCGCCAAAAACAGGCAGGTAGCGGCCACCTGGGCCGGATCGGTGGGGCGACGCAGCACATTGACACGGCTGGCGCGCGCAAAGTTCTCCTCGCTTTGCGGGCCACTGGGATAAATCAGGCCGGGCGCCACGCCGCAGACCCGCAGCCCGGGCGCCAGCGCCTGGGCCTGCAACGCCACGCTGCGCTCCAAGGCCAGCTTGCTGGTGGTGTAGGAGAAGTAGTCCGGGTTCAGGTTGAAGACTTTTTGGTCCAGCACATGGATCAGGCAGGCGTCGGCGTCGGCGCGCTGGGCCTGTTGGCGCGCCAACTCGCGCCCGATCAACAGCGGGGTGACCAAATTGACCTGCATTTGCTGCTGCAGCAAGACCGGGTCCATGTCCAGCCCGGTATCGGGTTCGAACAAAGAGGCGTTATTGACCACCGCACGCAGGCCGCCGCTACGTTGGGCAATATGCGCCATCATGGCCAGCACCTGGGGTTGATCGGCCAAATCGGCCGCCACGGTGTCCACCGCCAGGCCCTGCGCCGACAACGCGGCCTGCAGCTGCTGGGCCGCCGCCCCCGAGCGGCCATAGTGGCACCACACATGCCAGCCGGCGCGCGCAAAGACTTCCACCAGGGCGCGGCCCAGGCGGTGTGCACCACCGGTGATGAGGACGTGATCAGCCATGTGTGTGGTGTGCCGCTTTATATGCTGGAGGGGTGAATCAAATCGGTCGGTCGGCGCGGGTCGGGTAAGTGACAATCGCGGCCAGGCGGCGCATGCCGCAGACCTTGCCCCTAGTTTAACGATGCCCCCACGCCCGGACCGCCCCGACAGCGCCCTGCACACCCACATCAGCCGCGCCATCACGCAAGCGGGCGGCTGGATCGGCTTTGACCGCTTTATGGAAATGGCGCTCTACACCCCCGGCTTGGGCTACTACGCGCGTGAATCGGTCAAATTCGGCGCCCTGCCCGGCCCCGGTGGAAGCGACTTTGTCACCGCCCCGGAAATCAGCTCGCTGTTTGGCTACGCGCTGGCGCAGCAGGTGGCGCAGGCGCTGGCCGACAGTGGCTGCGACGAAGTGTGGGAGTTTGGCGCCGGCAGTGGCGCCCTGGCAGCACAAATTTTGCAAGCGCTGGACGACATGGGCGTGGCGCTGCGCCGCTACACCATCGTGGAGCTGTCGGCCACGCTGCAGCAACGCCAACAAGCCCGCCTGGCGCCCTGGGCCGGGCGCGTGCACTGGGCCCATGCCTGGCCGCAGCAAATAGAGGGCGTGGTGCTGGGCAATGAAGTGCTGGACGCCATGCCGGTGCAATTGCTGGTCCGCCAAGCAGGCCAATGGCATGAACGCGGCGTGGTGTTGGACGGCGGCGCGCCCAGCGGTTTTGCCTGGCAGGACCGCCCCAGCGCCCTGCGCCCGCCCATTGAGCCCGAAGGCGCGCACGATTACCTGACCGAAATCCATCCGCAGGCCCATGCCTTTATCCGTTCGCTGGCCGAGCGCCTGGTGCGCGGCAGCGCTTTTTTGATCGACTACGGTTTTGGCGAGGACGAGTACTACCACCCGCAACGCGCTATGGGCACGCTGATGTGCCACTTTGCGCACCAAAGCGATACCGATCCGCTACAGCGCGTGGGCGAGAAGGACATCACCGCCCATGTCAACTTCACCGGTATTGCGCTGGCCGCCCAAGACGCTGGCTTGCAGGTGCTGGGCTACACCAGCCAGGCGCATTTTTTGATGAACTGCGGTATTGTTGATTTAATGCAGGCGGCCGCGCTCCCGGCGCGCGTGGCGGCGCAAACCCTGATTTTGGAACACGAGATGGGCGAACTTTTCAAGGTGATCGCCCTGGGGACCGAGCCCGATGGGGCGCCGCTGGGATTTACGCGCGGCGACCGCAGCCACCGGCTCTAAGGATGGCGCCTCCGTAACCGCTTGGTAATGCCGCCTGCGCCCGGCGCGCTAGGATGCGCACTGGCCCGCGCCGGGCATCTGTTTTTATAAAGCCTTCTTAGCTATGACTTTTGCCGATGCATTGCACTTCCCCGCGGACCTGGGCACTGTCGCAGGGGTCGATATTGGCGGCACCAAGGTGGCGCTGACGCTGGCCGATGCCAGCGGCATCCGGGGCCGCTGGACCGAGCCCACGGCCAAAGAAGGCGCGCCCGAGGCCTTGGCCCAGCAAATTTTGCGCATGCTGGAGCAGCATGGCGCCCAGATCGGTTGCACGGTGGAGGCGCTGAGCGCGGTAGGTGTCGTCTCTTGCGGGCCTTTTGTTCGCCAAAGCGGCATGGTCGCGCTGGCCACGCCCAATATTTGCGGTGGCCTGGCCCCGGCCACCGAGGCCGGACGTTTGCCCAACGACTGGACCAGCGTGCCGCTTGAGGCGCCGCTGCGCGCCCGCATCGCCACGCTGCATCTGGAGAACGATGGCATAGGCGCGCTGCAGGCCGAACGACGCTGGGGCGCCTTGCGTGGCGCCGACCACTGCGCCTACGTCACCTGGAGCACGGGCATTGGCGTGGGTGTGTGCGTAGATGGCCGCCCCTTGCGCGGCAAAAACGGCAACGCCGGCCACTGGGGCCACAGTTTTGTGCGCGAAGACGACAGTGCCCTGTGCGGCTGCGGCAACCGGGGCGACGTGGAAAGCCTGATCGGCGGCAAGGCACTGGCCCGGCGCTTTGCCAGCCAAGGTTTTGCCGACGCTGCCGCCCTATTTGGCGCGGCACGCGCAGGCCAGCCCCAGGCCCAGGCCATTGCCGAGGATGTCTGCGCGGTGATGGGTCGGCTCTTGTTCAATCTGGTAGCCGGCCTGGACCTGGAGCGCATCAGCCTGGGTGGCAGCGTCTTTAACCACCACCAGGATTTTTTACTGCCCCGCTTGCAAGCGCAGCTGCAAGCACGCATGCCCGCAATGACTAGGGGCGTACAACTTTGCGCCGCCGGTCTGGGCGACAAGGTAGGCGACTACGCTGCGCTGGCCTTGGTCCTTTAGCCGCCTGGTTTGCAGTAGCGTGCGCTTTACGACAGCGCGGCGCTGATCGCCTGCACCCGCGCACGCGCCAGCGCCCGGCCAACCTCGGGGCCCTTAGCTCCTGCGGCCATCGCCGCCTCGGCCACACCCGCGCTGTCCACGCTTTGGGCCGCCTGCAGCGCTGCCGACAGGCGTGGCGCTTGCGGATAGGCGTCGTGGCTGCGGCCCAAACGCCCGCGCGCATCGCATTGGCAGGCCAACAGGATATCGGCAAAGCGGGTAGGTTTGCGAAAGGCGTCGCAGCGCTCCAAGAGGCGCAGCACCGCTTCGGGGCCCAAGTCAGCGCTGCGGTGCACATTGCCGTGTTCGCGCGCCACGACCTCGGCCAGTTCGGCGCAGGCCTGCGGTACGCGCAAACGCGCGCACAAGACTTTGAGCGCCCGCACGCTGCGGCCTTCGTGGCCGATGTGGCGCGGCCAGTGTGCCGGATCGGTGCTGGCTTTGCCCAGATCGTGGACCAGGCAGGCAAAGCGCACGGCCAGGGGCGCACCGGCTGCGGCGGCGGCATCGAGTACCAGGCCCAGGTGCACGCCGGTATCCACCTCGGGGTGGTGCTCGGGCGATTGGGGCACGCCCCACAAGCCATCGACTTCGGGCAAGACTGCGCGCAGTGCGCCGCAACTGCGCAAGACCTCCAGCATGCGCGCCGGGCGCTGCGTCATCAGGCCTTTGGCCAGCTCCTGCCAGATGCGCTCGGGCACCAGGTGCTGCACCTCGCCGCAGTCCACCATGGCGCGCATCAGCGCCAGGGTTGCCTCAGCCACCGAAAATTCGGGAAAGCGGGCTGCAAAACGCGCCACCCGCAGGATGCGCACCGGGTCTTCGCTAAAGGCGTCGCTGGTATGGCGCAAAACCCGGGCCTGCAGGTCGCTGCGCCCGCCAAACGGGTCTTCGATGGCTTGCAGATCGGGCAGACGGCCGTCGGCAGCGGGGGGCGCGGCCATGGCGTTGATGGTGAGGTCGCGCCGCGCGAGGTCTTGCACCAAGCTCACTTCGGGCGCGGCGTGGACCACAAAGCCACGGTAGCCGGGCGCGGTTTTGCGCTCGGTGCGGGCCAGGGCGTATTCCTCGTGGGTTTGCGGGTGCAAAAACACCGGAAAGTCGCGGCCCACCGGCACAAAACCGGCGGCGCCCATGGCCTCGGGCGTGCTGCCAACGATAACCCAATCGCGGTCGTGCACGGGCAAGCCCATCAGGGCATCGCGCACTGCACCGCCGACCAGGTAGGTTTGCATCGCGCGCTGCCCAGCCTAGCGCTGCAGCCGATAGGGCTCTTCGAAGTCCAAAAAATCCTGCTCAGCCAGCGCACCCCGGACCCAGGCTTGCACGCCCGGCAGCTGGCAGACGCGCTCCATGTAGGCGCTGATGTGCGGCGGCACCGGCAGGCCATAGGTTTTGAGCCGCATCACCACCGGGGCGAAATACGCATCCGCTACGGTGAAAGCGCCAAACAACAGCGGGCCACCGTGCGCTTGCAAAAGACCGCTCCACATGTCCACCAGGCGCTGCACATCGGCACGCACGGCGGGCTGGTCGCGCCAGACCAGGGCGCCACGTTCGGGTAAATGGGCCTCGATATTCATCGGGCATTGGCTGCGCAGGCCGCCAAAGCCACTGTGCATTTCGGCGCAAATACTGCGGGCATGGGCGCGCGCCGCTTTATCGGCGGGCCACAGTGCTTTGTCCGGGAAGCTTTCGGCCAGGTATTCAGCAATAGCCAGGGTGTCCCAAACAGCGAGCGTGCCGTCTTGCAAGACCGGCACTTTGCCCACGGGCGTGACTCCAGCTAGCGTTTGCTTAAAGGCCGACCCCGGTGTGAATGCGTCAAAGCGCACATAGGCCTCTTCAAAGGCGATACCCGCCTGCGTCATCAGCACCCAGGGGCGCATGGACCAGGATGAGTAGTTTTTATTCCCGACAAACAGCTTGAGCATGGTTCTTTTCCTCCTTGGTGACATGGGTGGCGCGCGGCCTCAGGGCAAGTCCAGGCCGATCTCAGGTATCGCCGCGTCGGGCGCCCCGACGGTGCCCAGCCGCGCTTTGATGGACTGGGGCTGCCCGGTTTGCAAAGCGGCATAGACCGTGGCGTTGGAGAGCACTTTTTTGACGTAGTCGCGCGTCTCGTTAAACGGGATGTTTTCGGCCCAAATGGCCGCCTCGATGGCGGGTGCGCCGCTGGCACCGCGCCATTGCCTGGCGCGGCTGGGGCCGGCGTTGTAGGCAGCAGCGGCCAGTGGCATGGAGCCCTGGAAGCTGTCGAGCACCAGCTTGAGGTAGCCGGTGCCGATGGCGATATTGGTGTCGCGCTCATTAATTTTGGCGGGCGTGAAGTCACTCAGGCCGATTTTCTTGGCCGTCCATTTGGCCGTGGCGGGCATGACTTGCATCAGCCCGGCCGCACCGACGCCGGACTTGGCGTCCATGACAAAGCGGCTTTCCTGGCGGATCAGGCCGTAAACGTAAGACGGGTCCAGGCCAATGCTTTGGGCTCGAGCCACGATCGCCTGCTTAAAGGGCATGGGAAAGCGCTGGTCCATGTCGATGAGTGCGCGGCTGCGCTCGCTGCTGTTGATGCAACGGTCCCACACCTCGGCTTGGCAGGCCAGATCAGCGGCGGCCAGCAGGCTGCGGTCGTCCATGCCGCCCTTGGTATGCAGGCTGATGGTGTAGTTCCACTCGCGCACGCCCTCGGGGCGCAGGCCCACGTCGATGGCATGGAGGGCGCGCTGCAAGCCGGGGTTTTTGCGGGCCACCTCGCGCTCATCGGGCGTGGGCGGCAAGGGCCTGGGCGGCAAGGTGGTGCGTTGGCCGAGCTCTTCGAGCGCGAGCTGTTCATAAAACCCGCGCAGGCCAGCGATGGTTTGCAGGCTGGCCAGGGCTTGGGAACGTGCCGCGTCGGTCGGCTTTTGCGCCAACACGGCACGGGCCGACCAGTACACCCATGTCGGATCGGCACGCAAGGCCGGCGGCATGGCAGCAAGTGCGGCTTGCACCTGAGCCCACTGGCCTTGGCGCAGAGCGGCGCGTGCCGCCCACTGCAGGTGGTCCTCGTGCATGTCTTCAAATAGGCCTTTGGCGAAAAGGCTCACCGCATCGTCCTGGCCTCTTTGGGCGGCGCGCTTGCCGATCACGCCCCAGATCCAGTGGCGCTCTTCGTGGGTGAGCTGGGCCCGCCAACGCAGTTTTTCCACCTCGAGAGCCGCGCCCTGGGGGTCGAGGTAGGCCATGCGAATCAAGGCCAGTGAGACAAATTCGCGGGTTTGCGGGCGCAGGGCGGTCAGTTTGTTATTGAGGTATTTGGCCGGGTCTTGGTAGATGGCGTTAACGGTTTTGCCCCATTTGTCGTTGAGGGCCGCTGCCGCCTGGGTGACTACGCGGGGACGGTCGTTTTCCATGCCTAGGCGGGCACGCAACCAGGCGGCCTGCTCGGGCATCTTGCGCGCTTTTATAAGGACTTGGGCGGCGTCGGCGCAGGCCTCATCGGCCTCGCGCTGGGCGAGCCAAATGTCCTGGACGGCACGCGCGACGTCGGCGTCGTTGCGCAGGTAGTCGCTCCACAGCGCATAGCATTGCACCGAGCGGTCATCGCCCATGCGGTAGAGCGGCCATTGCGACCGGAAAGTGGCCCAGTCACGGTTGCGACCCAGTTGCAGCAGCCAGTCGGCGCGCAGGCGGTCTTCTTGGTAGGTGCCGGCATAGCGAGCCAAGAATGCTTCAATATCCGGCTTGCCGGCCTGGTCTAGGCGCAACGCGAGTTCCCAGTACGCAGCCCAAGGCTCCAAGAGGCTGCCTTTGGCAAGCGGCAATAATTGGGTCAGCCGTTTGTGGTCGCCTAGCTTGTAGGCCTGGGCCATGTCCAGCACGATTTGGTCTGCGCGGGGCAGATCCAGACTTTGGGCCCGCGCCGCGTAGCAGGGCAAGGTATAAAAAAGAATGCAGCTTGTTGCTGCCACAATGGTTCTAAATATCCGCATGGGGTGATTATGGACAACTCTATGGACCGTAAAGCGCTCGAGAAAAAGGCCTTGCGCAAGGCATTGCTCGATGCACGCATGAATTTGCCGGACCGTTTGCACCGGGCCGAACTGCTGCTGCGCGTCATGCGCGTGTGGCTGGTAGGCCGTTCGGACACCACGATTGGGGCGTATTGGCCGATCAAAGGCGAGTTTGATCCGCTGCCCGCGCTGCACCGCTGGAAAGAGGATGGCGAGCTCAATGACATTGCCCAGCGCAGGCGCATCGCACTGCCGGTGGTCAACAAGGCCCACAAAACCATGACTTTCCATGTCTGGTACCCCGGGTGCCCGATGGAGGAGGACGCCTACGGCATTCCCAAGCCCAAAGACACCGAGCAGGTGATGCCCAGTTTGCTGTTTGTGCCCTGTGTCGGTTACAGCGCTGGCGGCTACCGCCTAGGCTACGGCGGCGGCTTTTACGACCGCATGCTTGCAAGCTTGGCGCCCAAACCCTATACCGTGGGCCTGGGTTTTGGCACCAGTTACATCCCCGACCTGGAGCCCGAATCGCATGACATTCCGCTGGACGCGGTACTGACCGACTACGGCACCGCCTGGCCGCTCAACCATCCCAGCCGCATCGGGCGTGACTAAGGTTTTTGGGCGGCTAACACGCGCACTTGCTGCTCATAGTCCTTCAGGTAGTCGGCCATGTGACGGCGCTGGGCCATGCTGGTTTGGGCGTGCACCTGGGCAAATGCCTGGCAGGTTTGCGCGGTAACCTGGGCTTGGTACTCGCGGTACGCCGGGTTGGCCGAATGGGAAAACATCTTTATCCAAGGCAGCAAGGCCGCCTGGGCAGTAGCGCTATCGGCATTGCGCAGCTTTTCCAAAGTTTGCAAGGTGATTTGCTGGCGCGAATGCACTTCCTCAAAGTAACGGGCGCTGTCAAAACCGCTGGCGGCCATGGCGTCCTGAAAAAGGCGGCGCTGGGTGCTGCTGAGGTTGCCGTACATGTCTTCGAGACGTTCCAGGCTTTTGAGCGTGCGGTTGTCGATGCCTTGGGCCTGGGCGCTGCGCCATTCCTCTCGCATTTTGCGGTTGCTCTTTTCGTAGGACTTGGCCAGATTGGCCAATTGCTGGCTGCTCAGGGTGGTCACGATCGCCGCCGTCGCGGGCACCGCACGCAGGGCGATGGCCTCGCTGCGCTGCAGGACGGTCTGGTTGAGCGCGCACAACTGGGGGCCACTAGGGGTTTGCAAGGCCAAGGTCTGGGCGTTTTGCAGCAAGTCGGCGATGAGCGGAAGTTCCTCGCTGCGGTGCCAGCGAAGCAACTGCTCCAGTTCGGCGCTCACGCGCTTACCTTGGGTTTTGTCAAAGTCGACGTAACGGTCCAGCCAGAAATAGCTCAGTTCGGGCGCGTTGTTGTAGGCGAGGCGCAATGAACTACAGGCGCCCAGAACCACAATCAAGGTGCCCAACACCAGGCGGCACAGACCGCGCGCACCGATAATGGAGCGTACCGCGCCAAGCACGGCGCAAGATCCAACGTTCATAAAGGACATCGATGTGAGTCTAATGGAGTCCCGCACCCAGACCGCGTCCAGCGCGCCTCCCGGCCTTGCCATCGATGTGGTCATGATGGCTGCCGGCAAGGGCACGCGCATGAAAAGCGCGATTCCAAAAGTATTACAAATGCTGGCCCATATGCCGCTGGCGGGCCATGTGCTGTCGACGGCACAGGCGCTGCATGCCCGTTCGGTGGTGGTGGTCACGGGCCACGGCGCGGCGCAGGTGGAGGCCGCTCTGCCCGCGTTTGCCGGCCAAACCGCTTTGCATTTTGTGCGGCAAGAACCGCAGCTTGGCACCGGCCACGCGGTGCAAATGGCGGTACCGGCGCTGCCTGACGACGGGCAGGTGCTCGTTTTGTCGGGGGATGTACCGTTGACGCGGGCATCGACCTTGCAGGCCTTGGTCGCGCTGAGCGCCGGCCAGCACTTGACGCTGCTGACGGTGGATTTGCCCGACCCCACCGGCTACGGGCGCATCGTGCGTAACGGACAGGCGGTGCAGGCCATCGTCGAGCACAAGGACGCCAGCGAGGCCCAGCGCGCCATTGGCGAGATTTATGGTGGCATCCTGGTTGCGCCGGCGCGTTTGCTCAAGCGCTGGGTAGCACAACTGGACCAAGACAATGCGCAAAAAGAGTTTTACCTGACCGATGTGGTGCGCATTGCTGTCAGTGAAGGCGCCCAGGTGCTGGCCCACAAAGCGGGCGATGCGCTCGAAGTGGCTGGCGTGAACAGCGCGCAGCATTTGGCTGAACTCGAACGCGCTTACCAACACCGGGTAGCGCAAGACTTGCTGGCCCAAGGCGTGCGCCTGAAGGACCCGGCGCGTATCGACGTGCGCGGCTCCTTGGTGTGTGGCGCCGATGTGGACATTGATGTCAATTGCCTGTTTGAAGGCCGCGTGGTCCTGGGCGACGGTGTGCGCATTGGCGCCAATTGCATGTTGTCGGACTGCACGGTCGAGGCCGGTGCGGAGATATTGCCGTTTTGTCATATTGAAGGCCTAGGCACGGGAGTGCGCGTAGGCGCTGGTGCCCGGGTCGGGCCCTTCGCCCGTCTGCGCCCGGGCGCGGAATTAGGCGAGGATGTTCACATCGGCAATTTCGTGGAGGTCAAAAACGCCAGTCTGGCGCGCGGCGCCAAGGCCAACCATTTGGCCTATTTAGGCGACGCCACGGTCGGCGAGCGGGTGAACTTTGGCGCCGGCAGCATCACTGCCAACTACGACGGCGCCAATAAACACCGCACAGTGATCGAGGCCGATGTCCATGTCGGCAGCAACTGCGTTCTCGTAGCCCCAATTCACTTAGGCGCCGGGGGGACGATTGGCGCGGGTTCGACTATTACGAAGGACACAGCGGCGGGTGCATTGACCGTGGCCCGAGGCAAACAAGTGGCCATTACCCATTGGAAGCGCGCTGTAAAGCAGCCCAAAGCCTAGGTAATCGGCTTTTTACATCCGCCGGCTTTTTTAGCGATTTATCGTATTTTGAATTGATTTAGGTATTTTTAAGGTATTTTTGCGGTATTTTCACCGCTTGCCTTTCCAAGCGAGTTCGCTGAAAGCGGGAGATATATATGTGTGGCATTGTGGGCGCCGTTTCGCACCGCGATATTGTTCCGGTGCTGGTCCAAGGCCTGCAAAGGCTGGAGTACCGGGGTTATGACTCCTGTGGTGTGGCTGTACATACCGGGAGCCTAGATGCACTGCACGCGGGGCCGCGCCTTCAGCGCGCGCGCAGTACGGACCGAGTTTCAGAACTCATGGCCCAGGTGAAAAGCGACTCTATTGCGGCGGGCACCGGTATTGCGCATACGCGCTGGGCCACCCATGGCGCACCGGTTGTGGGAAATGCGCATCCGCATTTCAGCATCGGGCCCGCCGGCGCCAGCGACGCCCCGGGCCGCGTGGCCTTGGTACACAACGGAATTATTGAAAACCATGATGAACTTCGGCAGGAACTGCAAGTCAAAGGCTATGTCTTTCACAGCCAAACCGACACCGAAGTGATTGTTCATCTGGTCGATAGCCTTTACGCTGGCGACCTGCTTGTTGCAGTCCAAAAGGCGGTCGCCCACCTCCAGGGCGCTTATGCGATTGCAGTGATCCACGCCGCTGAGCCGCACCGCGTAGTGGGCGCCCGGCAAGGGTCGCCCCTTATTCTGGGGCGCGGTCTGAATGAAAATTTTTTGGCGAGCGACGCAATGGCTTTGGCCGGCGTTACAGACCAGATTGTTTATTTGCAAGAAGGCGATGTGGTCGACCTTGGGCTTGAAAAGTGCACTTTCATCGATCGGGCGGGCCACTTGGTGGAACGCGAAGTGCACACCGTACTCGCCCACAGCGGCGCCGCAGAGCTTGGGCCTTACAGCCATTACATGCAAAAAGAGATTTTTGAACAACCGCGCGCAATTGCGGATACCTTGGAAGGTGTGCAGCGCGTAGTGCCCGAACTTTTCGGCGCCCAGGCGGGCGCGGTGTTTGACGAGATCGATAAAGTATTGGTTTTAGCCTGCGGCACCAGTTATTACAGCGGTTGCGTCGCCAAGTATTGGCTGGAGGGTTTGGCAAAAATCCCCTGCGCAGTAGAGATTGCGAGTGAATACCGTTACCGCGACTCCGTCCCCGACCCCAAAACTTTGGTCGTGACGATTAGTCAGTCGGGTGAAACTGCTGACACTTTGGCGGCGCTGCGCCATGCGCAGTCCTTGGGTATGCGCCGAACATTGACGATTTGCAATGTTTCCACCTCGGCCATGGTTCGAGAATGCTTACTCTCGTATGTGACCCGCGCTGGAACCGAGGTGGGAGTCGCCTCCACTAAGGGTTTTACGACCCAACTGGCCGGTCTATTTTTGTTGACTCTCGTTCTAGCCCAATGCAAAAAGCGAATTTCCTCGGCACAAGAGGCTGCGCAACTACGGGCCATGCGCCATTTGCCAAGTGCACTGCAAGCCGTGTTGGCCTTGGAGCCTCAATTGATTGCATGGGCACAAGAGTTTGCAGACAAAGAAAATGCATTGTTCCTCGGGCGCGGTGCGCATTACCCCATCGCAATGGAGGGCGCACTTAAACTGAAAGAAATTAGCTATATCCACGCCGAAGCCTACGCCGCCGGTGAACTCAAACACGGCCCACTCGCCTTGGTCACAAGTGCGATGCCCGTGGTGACCGTTGCACCCAACGACGCCTTATTAGAAAAGCTCAAGAGTAATATGCATGAAGTACGCGCCCGCGGAGGCGTGCTTTACGTTTTGGCGGACGTAGACACACGAATTGTCAGCAGTGATGGCGTTAACGTAATACGTATGCCGGAAAATTACGGCTTGCTTTCACCCATATTGCATGTAGTCGCACTGCAACTATTGGCCTACCACACCGCTTGCGCCCGGGGAACCGACGTTGACAAACCACGTAACCTTGCAAAATCAGTAACTGTTGAATAGAGCGTGTGAAATCTAAAGTCAACGCGATTGAAAAGTAAACAAAAAAAGCCCGGTCGATCGACCGGGCTTTTCCGCTTTTAATAGCC
>CAMATX010000035.1 GCA_945861345.1 Comamonas sp. lk | reverse complement strand
CGTCCAGGCCACCAAAAACATCACCACGCCGGCCAAGATAAAGGCGATCGACGTGGTGACCAAGCGGTTGTCGGTGATGCCGGTCCACAGCGGTACCCATTCAGCAAAACGCGCCATCGCCAGGGCCGCGAACAAAACCATCGCGCCCTGGGCGAAATTGAACACGCCCGAGGCCTTGTAAATAAGCACAAAACCCAGCGCCACCAGGGAATAGAGCATGCCGGCCATCAGGCCGCCAAGCAACGTTTCAAGAAAAAATCCCATGCTTACACACCTTCTCCAATTGCCCACACGCCACTTTTTTGCATTTTGTTTTGCATCGTCTTGCCCCGCCCTTAGTGGCTGGTGCCCAAATAGGCGCTGATCACATCCGGGTTGTTGCGCACTTCGTCGGGCGTGCCATCGCCGATTTTTTTGCCGTAGTCCAACACCACCACGCGGTCGCTAATGTCCATGACCACGCTCATGTCGTGCTCAATGAGCACTACGGTGGTACCAAACTCGTCGTTCACATCCAGCACAAAGCGGCACATGTCCTGCTTTTCCTCGACATTCATACCGGCCATCGGTTCATCAAGCAGTAAAACCTGCGGCTCCATCGCCAGGGCACGGCCCAAGTCCACTCGCTTTTGCAAACCATAGGGCAGTTGCCCGACCGGCGTTTTGCGGTAGGCCTGGATTTCCAGAAAATCAATAATCCGCTCCACCGCCTCGCGGTGCATGATCTCTTCGCGCTCGGCCGGGCCGATGCGCAGCGCCTGCAAAAAGATATTGCTTTTGATTTTGAGATTACGCCCGGACATCAGGTTATCCAGCACACTCATGCCTTTGAACAAAGCCAGATTTTGGAAGGTGCGGGCAATGCCCATGGTGGCCACATCATGGCTGTCCATGTGATCAAAAGTCTGGCCACGAAAGGTAATCGAGCCGTGCTGGGGCGTGTACACGCCGTTGATGCAATTGAGCATCGAGCTTTTGCCCGCGCCATTGGGGCCAATGATGGCGCGAATTTCGTGTTCGCGCACATCAAAGGAAATATCGGTCAGCGCCTTCACGCCGCCAAAAGCCAAGGATATATTGCTGACGTTCAAAATAACGTCGCCGATTGTCTTGCTCATGCTGCGGCTTTCACAGGGACGAAGATTTGGGCGTCGCCGATTTTCAGGGTGGCGCTCACGCTGCCGGTGCGGCCGTCCTCAAACTTCACTTGGGTCTCGATGAATTGCTCCTGCAGACCCTGGTACAGCGCATCGACCAGCACTTGGTATTTCTCGGCAATAAAGCCCCGGCGCACTTTGTTGGTGCGGGTGAGTTCGCCATCATCGGCGTCGAGTTCTTTGTGCAAGACCAGGAAACGGCTGACCTGGCTGCCGGCCAACAAGGTGTCACGGCTCAAGTCGGCATTGACTTGCTCAACGCATTCTTTGATCAGCTGGTACACCTGCGGCTTTTGCGCCAGGTCGGTGTAGCCGGCGTACGGCAGATTGCGCCGCTCGGCCCAGTTGCCCACGGCGTCAAAGTCGATATTGATTAGCACGCAGACCTTTTCACGCCCGTCACCATAGGCCACGACTTCTTTGATGTGCTGGAAGAATTTGAGCTTGTTTTCCACGTACTTGGGCGCGAACATGGCGCCGTCAAATTCACCACCTCGGATGCGGCCCACATCTTTAACGCGGTCAATGATTTTGAGGTGCCCTTGCGCGTCGATAAAGCCGGCATCGTTGGTGTGGTACCAGCCATCAGCGCTAAGCACCTCGGCCGTAGCCTCGGGGTTTTTGTAATAACCGCGCAGCAAGCCTGGCGACTTGACCAGGATTTCGCCGCTGGCGTCCACCTTGATTTCCACACCCGCGCACGGCACGCCCACCGTATCGGCGCGCGCCTCGTTGTCGGGCTGCAGGCAGACAAACACCGCGGTCTCGGTCGAGCCATAAAGCTGCTTGAGGTTGACGCCAATGGAGCGGTAAAAGCTAAACAGGTCAGGGCCAATGGCCTCGCCTGCGGTGTAGGCCACGCGCACCCGGCTAAAACCCAGGTTATTGCGCAAGGGGCCATAGACCAGCAGGTTGCCCAAGGCGTAGAGGCAGCGGTCCCACAGCGAGACCATTGCACCCGAACTCAGGCTGGGGCCCACCCGCTTGGCCAGTCCCATGCAGGCATGGAACATCCAGCGCTTGAAGGCCGAGGCGTCCTCCATGCGGATCATCACACTGGTGAGCAAACCTTCAAACACCCGGGGCGGCGCAAAGTAATAGGTTGGGCCGATTTCTTTGAGGTCGATGGTGGAGGTGGCGGCTGACTCGGGGCAGTTCACGACATAGCCGCAGCTCAGCCACTGCGCGTAGCTGAAAATGTTTTGCCCGATCCAGGCCACCGGCATATAGGCCAGAACTTCTTCGGCATGGGTCAGATGATCAAAGTCGGCACCGGCGCGGGCGCGATTCAGCAAGGTGTCGTGCGAATGCACCACGCCTTTGGGGTTGCCTGTGGTGCCGGAGGTGAAAAACATGGCCGCCGTGTCATCGGCGTGTACCTGCGCCACCGCATCTTTGAAAAAGTGAGGGTGCGCTTGGGCGTAGGCCTTGCCTGCTGCTTGCAGCGCGTCCATGGCCAGCAGGCCGTCTTGCGCATAATTGCGCAGTCCGCGCGGATCATCGTAGTAAATATGGGTGAGCTGGGGCGCGTTCTCGCGCACTTCCAGGAGCTTGTCGACTTGCTCCTGGTCCTCTGCAAACGCAAAGCGGATCTCAGCGTTATTGATAGGAAACACACATTCCGCGGAGACTGCATCTTGGTACAGCGCCACAGGAATGGCGCCCAGCGACTGCACCGCCAGCATGGTGGCATACAGGCGTGGCCGGTTGGCACCGACGACGACCATGTGCTCGCCCCGGCGCAGACCGGCCTGGTGCAGGCCCGCAGCCAACTGCTCGACCATGGTGGCCAAGTCGGACCAGCTCAGCGTTTGCCAGATGCCGTATTCCTTTTCGCGCATGGCCGCAGCGCTTGGGCGCTCGCTGGCGTGCTTTAAGAGCAATTGGGGAAACGTGGTTTGCATCCAAAAATCCTTCGATTTCGATTAAGCGCCGGCCGATGCGCACAGCGGCGCGCTCCCGGATGCCGCTGATATTAGGATTGCATTTGACGTTTTGTTGTCGTTTGAACGACAATTGACCTGCGATCGACTAGGTGTTTTCCCTTCTCTTTCGAGTTACTGACAGAAACAAGGCCTTGCGCACGGGGAATGGACCCCACGCCAGCATCCAGGAGAGCCCTCATGTCCACCGATTCACCGCTACATCAGCGCCGCAGGCCCCTGACAGAGGCGGAACTGTTAACCATCCCCTGGATGCGCCTGCTCAGCGTGGACGAGCGCGAGCGCGCCGCCACCGACCTCAAAGTCGCCGACGCCGTGCCCGGCGACATGCTGTGCCGCACCGGCAGGCAAGCCACCTACTGGTTTGGCGTGATTGACGGCCTGCTCAAAATGAGCACCGACAACGCCCAGGGCCAAACCATCACCTACACCGGCATACCGCCAGGCGGCTGGTTTGGCGAAGGTACCGCGCTCAAGCGCGAGGCCTACCGCTACAACATCCAGGCGCTGCGCAAAAGTCGCGTGGCCGGCCTGCACGTAGACACCTTCCACTGGCTGCTAGACCATTCCATCGCCTTTAACCGTTTTGTGATGAACCAGCTCAACGAGCGCCTGGGCCAATTCATCGCGGCCCGCGAAATCGACCGGATGAACAACCCGGACGTGCGGGTGGCGCGCAGCCTGGCCGCGCTCTTTAACCCGGTGCTGTACCCCGGTGTGGGCGAGGTGCTGCGCATTACCCAGCAAGAGTTAGCCTATTTGGTCGGCCTGTCGCGCCAGCGGGTGAACGAGGCGCTGACGACCTTGGCATCGCAAGGCTCCATCGCGGTGGAATACGGTGGCCTGCGCGTGCTCAACCTGGCCGCCCTGCGCGCGCCGCCCGGGGCTTAGGTCGGGCTGCAAAGGTGCGGCTTCGTAGAATGCGCAGCTATTCCTCTCCCCGGTAAGTGCATGTCTCTCCCCCCCAAGATTCCCCAAGCGGTCGGCACCTTGCGCCGGGCCGCTGCGCCGCCGCCACGCGCACCCATCCCGGCCGGACAAAGCAATACCGCGGCCATCGGCCCCAATAGCACCATGCGGCTGAACAAGCGCATGGCTGAGCTGGGCCTGGCCTCGCGCCGCGAAGCGGACGCCTGGATCGAAAAAGGCTGGGTCACGGTGGACGGGCGCCTGGCCGAAATGGGCATGCAGGTGGGGCCTGATGTGCGTATCGAAATCCACAAAGAAGCCAAAGGCCAGCAAGCCAAGCAGGTGACGGTGCTGATCAACAAGCCCTTGGGCCTGGTCAGCGGCCAAGCTGAAGATGGGCACACGCCGGCCATTTCGCTGGTGCAAGCACCAAACCGCTGGGCCGAGGACAACGCACGCTTTTTCTTTCACCCCAGCCAGCTCAAAAGCCTGGTGCCTGCCGGGCGCCTGGACATTGATTCGACCGGCCTTTTGGTGCTGACCCAGGACGGCCGGGTGGCCCGCCATTTGATCGGCGAGGACCACGATATCGAAAAAGAATACCTGGTGCGCGTGGTCTACACCGGGGTGGAAAACCCGGCAGCGGCCACCTCGGCGGCGGCCACCTACGCCGCGCTGGCACCCACGGGCCAGCTCCGCCGGATTGATGACGATGACCCGGTGAGCCAGGACGTGCAGTCGGTTTTCCCCGCCGCCAAGCTGCAGTTGCTGCGCCACGGCCTGAGCTTGGACGGCCAGGCCCTGCGCCACGCCAAAGTGGAGTGGCAAAACCCCGAACAACTGCGCTTTGTGCTGCACGAGGGCAAAAAACGCCAAATCCGGCGCATGTGCGAGCAAGTCGGCCTGAAGGTGGTCGGCCTTAAGCGGGTGCGTATCGGCAAGGTCATGCTGGGTAACCTGCCGCTGGGCCAATGGCGCTACCTTGCGCCCCACGAGCGCTTTTAGCTGAGCCCCCTTGTAAACCGCCGAGCCGCCCCTAATTGGAGTGTGCCCGCAAGACGGGCATTCGCGTTTTAGGTACGCATTTTGTATTTTTAGAGGCAATTTCACCCTATGAGCAAGCAAACCCTGTCTTTCCAGGCCGAAGTGGCGCAACTTCTGCACCTAGTAACCCATTCCCTGTATTCCAACAAAGAGATTTTCCTGCGCGAGCTGATCTCCAATGCCTCGGACGCCTGCGACAAGCTGCGTTTTGAGGCGATCAACGACAGCACCCTGCTCGCTGGCGATACCGACTTGCAGGTGCGCGTCACGCTGGACAAGGACGCCAAGACGCTGACCATCGCCGACAACGGCATCGGCATGTCGCAGCAAGAGGCCATCGACAACCTGGGCACGATTGCCAAGAGTGGCACCAAAGACTTTGTCAGCAAGCTCAGCGGCGACCAGAAATCGGACGCACAGCTGATTGGGCAGTTTGGTGTGGGCTTTTATTCGGGCTTCATCGTGGCCGACAAAATCACCGTCGAAACCCGCCGCGCCGGCTTGGCCGAGTCCGAGGGCGTGCGCTGGATCAGCGACGGCGGCGCCAGCGGTGGCGGCGCTTTTGAGGTCGAGACCATCAGCCGAGCCGCGCGCGGTACCAGCGTCATCCTGCACCTGAGCGAAGACGCCCTGGACTACGCGCAGGCCTGGAAGGTCAAGGGCATCATCAACAAATACTCGGACCACATCAGCCTGCCCATCCAGATGGAGAAGGAAGAGTGGAAAGACGGCGAGCTGATCGACCCCAATGACGAAAAAGCCGGCCGCCAACCCGGCGGCATGGTCAAAACCGGCGAATGGGAAACCGTCAACAAAGCCAACGCCATCTGGGCGCGTGCCAAAAAAGACATCAGCCAAGAGCAGTACGACGATTTCTACAAGCAAATCAGCCACGACTTTGAGTCCCCGCTGGCCCACACCCACAATCGGGTGGAAGGCAGCACCGAGTACACGCAGCTGCTCTACATCCCCGGCAAAGCGCCCATGGACTTGTACAACCGCGAAAAAACCGCGGGCATCAAGCTCTACGTCAAACGCGTTTTCATCATGGACGAGGCCGAAGCGCTGATGCCCACCTACCTGCGCTTTGTCAAAGGCGTGGTGGACTCGGCGGACCTGCCGCTCAACGTCAGCCGCGAGCTGTTGCAGGAAAGCCGCGATGTCAAAGCCATCCGCGAGGGTTGCACCAAGCGCGTGCTAGGCATGCTGGAAGACCTGGCCAAACACGACAAAGCCCCCGAAGCCTCAGCCGACGGCGTTACCGATGTGGTCAGCGAGGAAGACAAGGCTTTGCAAGGCAAATACACCCGCTTTTACAACGAGTTTGGCGCAGTGCTCAAAGAGGGCTTGGGCGAGGACTTTGCCAACAAAGACCGCATCGCCAAGCTGCTGCGCTTTGCCTCCACACAAAGCGATTCGCTTAGCGTGTCCTTTGCCGACTACAAGGCGCGCATGAAAGAAGGCCAGGAAGCGATTTACTACATTACCGCCGACACCCAGGCCGCCGCCAAAAACAGCCCGCAGCTCGAAGTCTTCAAGAAAAAAGGCATCGAAGTGCTGCTCATGACCGACCGCGTAGACGAGTGGGCGCTGAACTATGTGCAGGACTACGAAGACACCCCGCTGCAAAGCGTGGCCAAAGGCGCGGTGGACTTGGGCAGCTTGCAAGACGAGGCTGAGAAAAAAGCCGCCGAGGACGCCGCCGAGAGCTTTAAGCCGACGCTGGCCAAGCTCAAAGAAGCGCTCAAGGACAAGGCCGAAGACGTGCGCGTGACCACCCGCCTGGTCGACAGCCCGGCCTGTCTGGTCGTCAAAGACGACGGCATGAGCACGCAACTGGCGCGCATGCTCAAGCAAGCGGGCCAAAAGGCCCCCGAGGTCAAGCCGGTGCTGGAGGTCAACGCCGACCATCCGCTGGTGAAAAAGCTCGATGGCTCGGTGCATTTCCACGACCTGGCGCACATCCTGTTTGACCAGGCGCTGCTGGCCGAGGGCGGTTTGCCCGAGGATCCGGCCGCTTACGTCAAGCGCGTGAACGCTTTGCTGGCCTAAAAGCCAGCGCAGCTCAGACGGCCAGGCCTGCGAGAATGGGGTTTTTCACACTTTTGCACCTCGTACCATGAAAACACGCCTTCTCGCCCTGGCCGCCGTCCTTCTTGGCGCCGCCCTAACCTGTGCCGCCGACCCTGTCACTGATGCCGCCGCCAAAGAACCAGGCGCTGTGCGCACGCCCAGCGGCCTGGTCTACCGCGTGCTCAAGGCCGGCAAAGGCGCCAGCCCCAAGGCCAGCGACGTGGTCAAAGTGCATTACCGCGGCACCTTCCCCGACGGGCGCGAATTTGACAGCTCCTACCAGCGCAACGAGCCGACCGAGTTTCCTCTCAACAAAGTCATTCCCTGCTGGACCGAGGGCGTGCAACTCATGAAAACCGGTGGCAAGGTCAAGCTGACCTGCCCGGCGTCCATCGCCTACGGCGAGCGCGGCGCGGGCGGCGTGATTCCGCCCAATGCCACCTTGCTTTTCGAGGTGGAGTTGCTGGCCATCAACGGCAAATAAAAGACCACGCCCGATAATCGGGCATGACTGACACGCCCACCGACTTCTCCGCCCTGCCCCTGGCAGAGGCCACCCTGGCCAACTTGGCCCAACTGGGCTACCACCAGATGACGCCGATCCAGGCGGCCAGCCTGCCTGCGGCGCTGGCCGGCCAGGACCTGATCGCCCAGGCCCAGACCGGCAGCGGCAAGACTGCCGCCTTCGCCCTGGCCCTGCTTGCCAAACTTAACCCGCGCTGGTTTGCCGTGCAAGCGCTGGTGCTCTGCCCCACGCGTGAGCTGGCCGACCAGGTAAGCGCCGAAATCCGCCGCCTGGCGCGTGCGCAGGACAACGTCAAAGTGGTCACACTGTGCGGCGGCGTGCCCCTGCGCGGTCAGCGTGCCAGCCTGGAAAACGGCGCCCACATCGTGGTCGGAACGCCCGGGCGGGTGATGGACCACTTGGAGCGCGGTAGCCTGAGCCTGACTGACATAGGCACCTTGGTGCTGGACGAGGCCGACCGCATGCTGGACATGGGTTTTATGGATGACATCCGCACCGTGGTGCGCCAATGTCCGCCCACCCGACAGACGCTGCTGTTTTCGGCTACCTACCCGGACGGCATCGCCAAACTGGCGCAGGACTTTTTACGCGAACCGTTGCGCATCGAGGTCAAAGCACAGGCCGCCCAGGTGACAATTGAGCAGCGCTTTTACGAGATCACCAGGCCCCAGCGCCATGAGGTGGTCGCTAAGTTGCTGCTGCACTTTCGCCCGGCAAGCACCCTGGCCTTTTGCAATACCAAGCAGCAATGCAAAGACCTGGTGGACTATTTGCAGCAGCAAGGCATAGGCGCGCTAGCTTTGTACGGCGAGCTCGAGCAGCGCGAGCGCGACCAGGTGCTGGCCCAGTTTGCCAACCGCAGCTGCGCGGTGCTGGTGGCCACTGACGTGGCCTCGCGCGGCTTGGATATCGATCAGCTGGAGGCGGTGATCAATGTAGACATCACGCCCGACCCCGAGGTGCATGTGCACCGCGTCGGGCGCACCGGGCGCGCCGGGGCCTCGGGCCTGGCGCTGAGCCTGGCCACCCTCAACGACATGGGACGCGTGGGCGCGATCGAGGTGTACCAAAAAATGTCCAGCACCTGGTACGGCCTGGACACCCTGACCCCCGCCAGCACAGCGCCGCTGCTCGCGCCCATGGTGACGCTGCAAATTCTGGGTGGGCGCAAGGAGAAAATCCGCGCCGGCGACGTGCTGGGCGCGCTGACCAACACCGAAGGCGGGCCGGCCTACACACGCGAGCAGATCGGCAAAATTCAGATTACCGAGTTTTGCACCTTTGTCGCCGTAGAGCGCTCGGTGGCCCATGCCGCCTGCGCCAAGCTCAATGCCGGGCGCGTGAAGGGCAAGAGCGTGAAAGTGCGTATTGTTTAAGCTCTATCCCGCAAAGGAAAACCCATGAGCCAAAGTCCCCCTGCCGTGCCGCTGTACCGCGAATTCACCCAGCAAGCGCAAATTGATGCGCAGTACAACACCGCGCTCACCCTGCCCGACCCGGCCGCGCCCGGGCGCCACTATGTGGAGCGTGCCCAGCACGCCCGCGCCACGCTACGCTGCACGCTGGACATTCCGTTTGGCCCCACCGTGCATGAGACCCTGGACATTTTCCCGGCCGACGTGCCCAACGCGCCTGTATTTGTATTCATCCATGGCGGCTACTGGCGGGCTTTGAGTAGCAAGGAATTTAGCGGCGTAGCACTAGGCTTACAGGCGCGGGGGATCACCACGGTGGTGGTCAATTACGCCCTGTGCCCGCATGTAACCATTGACGAGATCACGCGCCAGGTGCGCGCTGCCGTGGCCTGGACGCTGCGCCATATCGGCCAATACGGCGGCGACCCGGCGCGGGTGGCTGTGGGTGGCCACTCGGCCGGCGGCCATCTGACGGCTATGTGCCTGCAAACCGAATGGGCACGCGACTACGGCCTGGCGCAAGACCCGATCAAGGCGGCGCTGTGCATCAGCGGGATTTACGACATCGTGCCGCTGCGCTTTAGCTACCTGCAGCCTATGATTCAGCTCGACGATGGCGTCATCGGGCGCAACAGTCCGGCCTTTAGCGCCCGGCGCTGCAGCACGCCCACCTGGATCACTTGGGGCGGGGCGGAGACGCCCGAGTTTGAGCGCCAGGCGCGCCTGATGCACGCGGCCTGGGATGCGCAGGGCAACAGCGCGCAATTGCGCGCTATCGAAGGCGCCAACCATTTCAGCGTGATTCATGGCTTGGAGACGCCTGACAGCGCATTGTGCAATTGGCTGGCCGAGCAACTCGGCGCCTAAGCGGAGACAGACCCGTCCGCCTAGGGAAAGTGACTAGCCCGGCCGACGCAGGGCGGTGGTACTCTGCGCACCATGCAAGCTGCACTAGCCACCCAACCTAACACGCCCTACCGGGACCGCAAGCGCCATGCGTGGCTGCTCTCGCTTCTGGTTCCGTCCACGGTGCTGGTCGGGCCCGCAGCCATGGTATGGAGCGGCGACGCTTTGGCGCTGTGGGCGCCGGGTTTGTTTTTTTATGGCGTGGTCCCCGCCATCGATTACTTCATGGGCGAGGACCAGAGCAACCCGCCCGAGGAGGCTGTGCCAGCGCTCGAGGCCGATCGCTATTACCGCTGGATTACCTACCTGCTGGCGCCGGTCTTGTGGGCCGCTTTTATTTTCAGCGCCTGGTTTGCGGCCAGCCACGATTTGCCTCTGCACGGCTGGCTGGCCATGGTGATGATCAACGGCGCGGTAGGCGGCTTTTGCATCAACTTGGGCCACGAGCTGGGACACAAAAATACCGCCTTGGAAAAGACGCTCGCCAAAATCGTGCTGGCGCCTTCGGGCTACGGCCACTTTTTTGTGGAGCACAACCGAGGCCACCACCGCGACGCGGCCACGCCGCTGGACCCGGCCTCCTCGCGCATGGGCGAGTCGATTTATCGCTTTGTGCTGCGCGAGATGCCCGGCGCCTGGACGCGGGCCTGGGCTTTGGAGCGTAGCCGCTTAGCGCAAGCCGGGTTGCCGCTGTGGTCCTGGCACAACCACATCTTGCAGCCAGGGGTGCTGACGCTGGGGCTTTGGGCGGCGCTGATGGCATGGCTGGGGCCGCAGATCATTTTGTTCCTGGTGCCGGCGGCCTTGTGGTCGAACTTTCAACTGACCTCGGCCAACTATGTGGAGCATTACGGGCTGTTACGGCAAAAAACCCCACAGGGTCGCTATGAAATCTGCCAGCCGCACCACTCCTGGAACAGCAACCATATTTTTTCGAACTGGATACTTTTTCAGCTGCAGCGCCACTCTGACCACCACGCACATCCGCTGCGCCGCTACCAGTCGCTGCGCCATTTCGAGGATTTGCCCACGCTGCCCAGCGGCTATTTCGGCATGTTTGTGCTGGCCTACATTCCACCGCTGTGGTATCGGGCGATGGACGAGCGCCTGTTGGCGCAGGTCGGGCGTGATACTGCCCACATCAATCTGGAGCCGGCGCGGCGGGCGGCGCTCATTGCGCGTTACGGCCTGCACGACAGCGCGGCGGCTCCGACCGCCGGCTAACTTACATATTGCGTCGGTACTGCCCGCCCACCTCGAAAAGGGCGTTGGTGATCTGACCGAGTGAGCAGACGCGCACCGCGTCCATCAGCACCTCAAATACATTGCCGTTGTCGATCACGGCTTGCTGCAAGCGCTTAAGCATGGCCGACGCCTGGGCCGCGTGCTGGGCTTGGAAAGCATGCAAACGGGCCAACTGGCTTTGCTTTTCCTCGTCGGTGCTGCGGGCCAACTCCAGGGTTTCGAGCACTTGGTCGCCGTGCGGGTTGCGGAACGTGTTGACGCCAATAATAGGCAGCTCGCCCGTGTGCTTGCGCATCTCGTAGTGCATGGACTCGTCCTGGATCTTGCCGCGCTGGTAGCCGGTTTCCATCGCGCCTAAAACGCCGCCACGTTCTGAAATTTTCTCGAACTCGGCCAGCACCGCCTCTTCCACCAACTCGGTGAGCTCTTCGATGATGAAGGCGCCCTGGGACGGGTTTTCGTTCTTGGCCAGCCCCCACTCGCGGTTAATGATCAACTGGATCGCCATGGCGCGGCGCACGCTGTCTTCGGTGGGCGTGGTGATGGCCTCGTCAAAAGCGTTGGTGTGCAGGCTGTTGCAGTTGTCGTAAATCGCGATCAGCGCCTGCAGCGTGGTGCGGATGTCGTTGAACTGGATTTCCTGCGCGTGCAGGCTACGCCCGCTGGTTTGGATGTGGTACTTGAGCTTTTGGCTGCGCTCGTTGGCACCGTATTTTTCCTTCATGGCCACGGCCCAGATGCGCCGGGCCACGCGACCCATGACGGTGTATTCCGGGTCCATGCCATTGCTAAAGAAAAAGCTCAGGTTGGGCGCGAAGTCGTCAATATGCATGCCCCGCGCCAAATAGGCCTCGACAAAGGTAAAACCATTGGACAGCGTGAAGGCCAGCTGGCTGATCGGGTTGGCTCCGGCCTCGGCAATGTGGTAGCCGCTGATAGACACGCTGTAGAAATTGCGGACCTTATGGTCCACAAAATATTGGGCCACGTCGCCCATCACCTTGAGCGAGAACTCGGTCGAAAAAATACAGGTGTTTTGCCCCTGGTCTTCCTTCAGGATGTCCGCTTGCACCGTGCCGCGCACGTTTTGCAGCACCCAGGCACGGACGTCGGCCGCCTCGTGGGCACTGGGTTCGCGGTCGTGTTCGGCGCGGAATTTCTCCAGGTTTTGGTCGATCGCCGTGTTCATGAACATCGCCAGGATGCTGGGCGCAGGTCCGTTGATCGTCATGGACACGCTGGTGCTGGGGCTGCACAGATCAAAACCGCCATACAACACCTTGAGGTCGTCGATGGTGGCAATGCTCACGCCGGAGTTGCCCACCTTGCCGTAAATGTCGGGGCGCGGGTCCGGGTCGTTGCCGTACAAGGTCACAGAGTCAAAGGCGGTAGACAAGCGCTTAGCGGGCATGCCCTGGCTGAGCAGCTTAAAGCGCGTGTTGGTGCGAAAGGCGTCGCCCTCACCGGCAAACATGCGCGTGGGGTCCTCGCCCTCGCGCTTGAAGGTGAAGGTGCCGGCCGTGTAGGGGTAATGGCCAGGCACGTTGTCCAGCATCAGCCATTGCAGGATGTCGCCCGGATCCTGGTATTTGGGCAAGGCCACTTTGGGAACCACCGTGCCGCTGAGCGAGGTCGTGGTCAGGGCGGTGCGCATTTCTTTGTCGCGGATTTTGACGACCAGCTCGGTGCCGGCGTAGTCTTTTTGCATCTGTGGCCAGTGGCTGAGCAATGCGCGGGCATCCGCATGCTGCTGCGCCTCGCGCTCGTCGGCCAGGGCCAATGCGGCCTCGGCAGCGCGGGCTTTGACCGGGCGGTCCACCTGCAGCATGGCGGCGGCGGCGCGCAACTGGCCGATTTCCCGGGCAATTTGGGCCTGGGCACGGGCGCGCTTTTTGTAGCCGCGCACGGTGTCGCTGATTTCGGAGAGGTAGCGGGTGCGCTGGGGCGGAACCACCGGACTTTGGTTGCTGCTAAAGCGCACCGCAGCAGGCGGCAAAGCATGCTGTGCGGGCGTCTGCAGCCCCAAAGCCTGCAAGCGCGGCAACATGGCCTGGTACAGCGCGGTGACGCCATCGTCATTAAAGCGCGCGGCCATGGTGCCAAAAACGGGCATGGCTTCGGTGCTTTGGTCCCAGGCTTCGCGGTTGCGCTGCACTTGCTTGGAGACGTCGCGTAGCGCGTCGCTGGCGCCCTTGCGGTCAAATTTGTTGATGGCGACAAATTCGGCAAAGTCCAGCATATCGATTTTCTCGAGCTGGCTGGCCGCACCAAACTCGGGCGTCATGACGTACAGGGGCACGTCCACCAGCGGCACGATAGCCGCGTCGCCCTGCCCGATGCCCGAGGTTTCCACCACGATCAGGTCAAAGCCGGCCACCTTGCAGGCGGCAATCGCATCGGGCAGCGCCTGGCTGATTTCCGAACCAAACTCGCGTGTGGCCAGCGAGCGCATAAACACACGCGGCGCATTGTTCGAGGCGGCCCAGGGCGCAATCGCATTCATACGGATGCGGTCGCCGAGCAAAGCGCCGCCGCTTTTGCGGCGCGAGGGATCAATGGAGATCACGGCGATGCGCATGCTGTCGCCCAAATCCAGCCGAAAGCGGCGGATCAGCTCGTCGGTGAGCGACGATTTACCGGCGCCACCGGTGCCGGTGATACCGATGGTGGGCACTTTGGCATCGGCGGCACGGCTGCGCAGGTTTTGCACCAGGTCGGGGGTGGCTTTTCCAGCTTCCAGCGCGGTTAGCAACTGCGCCAGCGACCGCCAGGCGGCATCGGTATGGCCCGCAATGGCCGCGAGCGCTTGGGGTGCGTGGCCGCACAGGTCCTGGTCGCAGCGCATCACCATTTCGCCGATCATGCCGGCCAAGCCCATTTTCTGGCCGTCCTCGGGGCTGTAAATACGGCTCACGCCATAGTCGTGCAGCGCCCGAATTTCAGACGGAACTATCACCCCGCCACCGCCACCAAAAACTTGGATGTGCGCGCCGCCCCGGCTCTTGAGCAGATCAACCATGTATTTGAAATACTCCACATGCCCGCCCTGGTAGGAGCTGATGGCAATGCCCTGCACGTCCTCTTGCAGGGCGGCGGTTACCACCTCTTCGACGCTGCGGTTGTGGCCCAAATGAATCACCTCCGCGCCCATGCTTTGCAAGATGCGGCGCATGATGTTGATGGCTGCATCGTGGCCGTCAAACAGACTGGCCGCGGTAACAAAACGCACTTTGTGGGTCGGCCGGTACTGGGCGAGGGCTTTAAATTCTGCGGAGAGGTCGGTCATGGGACAAAGCCTTGGAAAAGGATCGCGCGCGGCGATTGACGTTTACGTAAACGTCAACTGTAAACCATTACCGGCACTTGGTGATAATGTGGCCAAACTTTCCTACGTTTATGACCTTTCTTGCGCTGGATATCGGCAACACGCGGCTGAAATGGGCGTTGTACAGCGCCCCCCAACCGGGAGCCACCTTGCTGGCCCAGGGCGCCGAATTTCTGGAAAACATCGACAAACTCGCCGACGGTGCCTGGCGCCATCTGCAGGCACCCGCGCTGGTGCTCGGTAGTGTAGTTGCCGGCGACGCAGTCAAGCGCCGCGTCGAGGAACAAATGGAATTGTGGGACGTGAACCCCCAGTGGGTGGTCGCCAGCGACCAGGAGGCGGGGGTGACCAACGGCTATGACCACCCCAGTCGCTTGGGCGCAGACCGTTGGGTGGCCATCATCGGCGCCTACCACCGCATGCGTGCGCAAGGACCGGCGCGGCCGATGGTAGTCGTAATGGTGGGCACGGCAGTCACCGTGGAGGCGGTGTCATCCGATGGGCGCTTCTTAGGCGGCATGATTATTCCGGGCCACGGCATCATGTTGCGGGCCCTGGAGTCGGGCACGGCGGGCCTGCATGTGCCCACAGGCGAGGTGCGGCCCTTTCCGACCAATACCAGCGACGCGCTGACCAGCGGCGGCACGTTTGCCATCGCCGGAGCGGTGGAATGCATGGTGCAGCATGTGCGCGCCCATTGCGGCGCAGAGCCGCTGTGCATCATGACGGGCGGGGCCGGCTGGAAGATGGCGCCGTCCATGACCCGGTCTTTCGAGCTGGTGGATAACCTGATTTTTGACGGTCTGCTTTACATGGCAGAGCGTCGGTTTGCCAAGCCCTAGGCGCTGGGGGCCAGCCAGGCTTGGGCCAGGCGCACCCAGTAGGTGGCGCCCAGCGGCAGCAAGTCGTCATTGAAGTCGTAGCTGGGGTTGTGCAGCATGCAGGGCCCCCCGCCATGGCCGATTTCTCGGTGGGTGCCGTCGCCATTGGCGATGAAGGCGTAACAACCGGGTTTGGCCATCAGCATATAAGAAAAGTCTTCGGCGCCCATGGTCGGCTCCTGCGCGGTAACCCGTGCCTCGCCAACGATGGAGGCCATGACTTTGCGCGCAAACTCCGCCTCAGGCGCCGAATTGATGGTGGGCGGGTAGTTGCGTGAGAACTCAAAGCTGCATTCGGCGCCAAAAGCGGCGGCCGTATGCTGCGCGAGCTCCCGCATGCGCTGCTCAATGCGGTCCAGCACGTCCACGGTGAAGGTGCGCACTGTGCCTTGCAGGGTGCAGCTGTCGGGGATGACGTTGGTGGCCTCACCGGCGTGGATCATGGTGACCGAAATGACACCCGCCTCGATGGGCTTGATATTGCGGCTGATGATGGTCTGAAAAGCCTGCACCATCTGGCAGGCGACCGGCACCGGGTCAATGGCGTTGTGCGGCAAGGCGGCATGGCCCCCTTTGCCGCGCACGACGATCTTGAACTCATTGCTCGAGGCCATGACCGGACCGGCGCTGACTGCAAATTGCCCGACCTGCGGACCAGGCCAGTTGTGCAGGCCAAACACCGCATCGACCGGGAATTTTTCGAACAAGCCGTCTTTGATCATCTCGCGCGCGCCACCGCCGCCTTCTTCGGCGGGCTGGAAAATCAGATACACCGTGCCATCGAATTGGCGGTTTTTGGCCAGGTATTTGGCGGCGCCCAGCAACATGGCGGTATGGCCGTCGTGGCCGCAGGCGTGCATCTTGCCGTCGTAGCGGCTGGCGTGCGCAAAAGTGTTGAACTCCTGCATGGGCAGGGCGTCCATGTCGGCACGCAAGGCAATGGCGCGCGTGGAGGTGCCCGCTTTCACAATGCCGACCACGCCAGTGGTACCCAGGCCACGGTGTATGGGAATACCCCAAGCGCTGAGTTGCTGGGCTACTACATCGGCGGTGCGTTGTTCTTGAAAGCACAACTCAGGGTGGGCGTGCAAGTCGCGCCGGACAGCGGCGATGGCGGGCGCGTCGGCCAGGATTTCGTCGATCAGTTTCATGCGAGCATTCCGGTAATTAGGTGAGCAAACTGCTTGCGGCAGCGACTAGCAAAGCGGCACAATGGCAATCTTGATCCGCCCAGGGTGCCCACAGGCACCGCCACACTATGCCAGAAGTCACTTTGCGCCGCGACATGTCCACCGACTTGGCCCTGAACCGACAAGTCGTGGGCGCGTGCCCCCATGATTGCCCGGACACCTGTTCGCTTGTCACCACAGTAGTGGACGGAAAAGCCATCAAGGTGCAGGGCAACCCCCATCACCCACAAACCGATGGCGTGTTATGCACCAAGGTGGCGCGCTATACCGAGCGCACCTACCACCCGCAAAGGCTATTACAACCGCTCAAGCGCACCGGGCCCAAAGGATCGGGCCAGTTCGCAGCGGTGTCCTGGGAGTCGGCCATTGCCGACATTTGCGCTCGCCTGCATACTATCGTTGGCGATCCGAACCAAGGGCCGCAGGCGGTCTTGCCCTACAGCTACGCCGGAACCATGGGCTGGGTACAGAGCGAAGGCATGGCGGCGCGGTTTTTCAACCGCATGGGCGCGTCACTGCTGGATTACACGATTTGTGCCTCAGCCGGTGGTGCAGGTTTGGCACACACGCTGGGAGCCAATGTCGGCATGGCGGTGGAGCAGTTTGCAAACGCCAAACTCATCCTGATTTGGGGCAGCAACCCCATTACCAGCAGCGTGCACTTTTGGCGCTATGCCCAAGAGGCTAAGCGCAAAGGTGCGCTACTGGTATGCATAGACCCGCGCAAAACCGAAACGGCCGAAAAATGCCACAGCCACATCGCACTGTTGCCAGGCACGGACGCCGCCTTGGCGCTGGCCATGATGCACGAGCTTGTCGTCCACGACTGGCTGGACCACGACTACCTGAGCAACTACACCGTGGGCTGGGAAGCGCTGCGCGAGCGCGCCCTGCAATGGCCGCCTTCACGCGCAGCGCAGGTATGCGGCATCACGGTACAAGAAATCGAGGTACTGGCGCGCGACTACGGGCAAACCTGCCAGAGCGGACAAGCGGCCGCGATTCGCCTGAACTACGGTATGCAACGCAGCCGAGGCGCAGCCAATGCCGTGCGCGCCGTAACCTGCCTACCCGCGCTTGCCGGCGCCTGGCGGCATGCCGCCGGTGGCATGCTTTTATCGAGCTCGGGCGCACGCAGCTATAACAAAACCGTTTTGCAACATCCTGAATTGCGCCCGCCCGGACCGATGCGTACCATCAACATGAGCACGATTGGCGACGATTTGCTGCGCCCCGCATCGGCGGCTTTCGGTCCGGCGATCTCCGCATTGGTGGTCTACAACAGCAACCCAGTTGCCGTGGCACCGGACTCGAGCCAAGTGGCGCGGGGCTTTGCACGTGAGGATTTATTCACGGTCGTTTTGGAGCACTTCCAAACCGATACCGCGGACTATGCCGACTACGTTCTGCCGGCCACGACGCAGTTGGAGCATTGGGATATCCATACCACTTACGGCCACACCGACCTTCTCTTGAACGAGCCCGCAATTGCGCCGCTTGGGCAATCGCGCAGCAACGCAGCGATTTTCCGCGCCTTGGCCAAAGGCATGGGGTACACCAATGCCTGCTTTGAAGAAGATGATCTGACCCTGTGTAAGTCCGCGCTGCGGGGACGACTGGACTTCGCAGCGCTCGCGCGCGATGGCTTTGCGACTCTGCCGCAGTCTGACGCGCCTTTTGCGAAGGGCAACTTCCCCACACCTTCGGGGCGCTGTGAATTGTGGAGCGAGCGGTTGGCAGACATGGGTTGGGACGGCTTGCCGGACTACCTGCCCAATTACGAATCAGCAGGCTCGATTAGTACCTACCCCTTAGCCATGATTTCACCGCCAGCGCGTAATTTCATGAACTCAACGTTTGTAAACGTCCAAAGCCTGCGCGATATGGAAGAAAAACCCTCGTTAGAAATCCATCCGCAAGACGCCCAAGCGCGCGAGATTACCGACGGCACATTGGTGCGGGTTTTCAACGATCGTGGCCAATACCATTGCGTTGCGAAGATTTCAAATCGCGCAAGGCCTGGTGTGGTCAATGGCCTGGGGGTGTGGTGGCGTAAATTGGGCGCTCGTGGGACCAATGTCAATGAGCTCACCAACCAGAAACTCACCGATTTAGGCCGCGCGCCGACTTTTTACGATTGCGTAGTGCAGGTAGAACGGGCTGAAAATTTCTAGCCAGACAAGCCGGGAAAGCAGCGTTTCAACGCCCTGCATGTGCATACGCACCAAGCAAAACGCCAACTCGAAAGTTGGCGTTTTTACTACAGCGTAAAGGCTGTCTGTTTGGTTGCGCGAGAAGGATTTGAACCTTCGACCTTTGGGTTATGAGCCCAACGAGCTACCAGGCTGCTCCCTCGCGCGGTAAGAGGTGCAGTATACCCTGCTTATCAGACTTCAGGGGTATCGGCAGCAGGAGATTCTGTGCGTTCAACCAGTTCGACCAAAGCCATGGGCGCGTTGTCACCCACACGGAAACCCATTTTCAGAATGCGGGTGTAACCGCCCGGGCGGGCTTTAAAGCGCGGGCCGAGCACGTCAAACAGCTTGGTAACGCTGTCGCGGTCACGCAGGCGGTCAAAAGCCAAGCGGCGGTTCGCCAGCGTCGCTTCCTTGGCCAAAGTGATCATGGGTTCTATCACGCGGCGCAGTTCTTTGGCCTTGGGAACCGTTGTCTTAATGGCTTCGTGCGCAATCAATGAGTTCATCATGTTGCGAAGCATGGCCAAGCGGTGTGAGCTTGTCCGGTTTAGTTTGCGTAGTCCGTGTCCGTGGCGCATAGTCAATTTCCTTTTTATGATTCGCAAGCAGCCGTATCAGGTACTGCCCGCAGCGCTAGGCTCCCATGAGCCTGCAAAATAAGCGAATTAACGCTTTTCCAAAGCCGCTGGGGGCCAGGCTTCAAGCTTCATGCCCAAAGTCAGTCCGCGCGATGCCAGCACTTCTTTGATTTCGTTGAGCGACTTACGACCCAGATTTGGGGTCTTAAGCAACTCATTTTCAGTACGTTGAATCAGATCGCCGATGTAATAGATATTTTCCGCTTTCAAGCAGTTTGCCGAACGCACCGTAAGTTCCAGCTCGTCCACCGGGCGCAGCAGAATCGGGTCGAACTTCGCCTCGCGTCCAGTGCTCGGTGCGCCAAAGCCGGGCAGATCGTTGCCTTCAAGTTGCGCAAATACCGCCAGCTGTTCCACCAAAATACGGGCAGAAGAGCGAACAGCATCCTCGGCGCTGACTGCACCATTGGTTTCGATATCCACCACCAACTTGTCCAGATCGGTACGTTGCTCTACGCGTGCGCTTTCAACGACGTAGCTCACGCGCTTGACGGGAGAGAAAGACGCGTCCAAAACCATGCGGCCAATAGACTTCGTCGGCTCATCACCATGGCGGCGCATCGAGCCAGGCACGTAGCCCCGGCCTTTTTCCACCTTGATCTGCATGTCGAGTTTTCCACCACTGGACAAGTGGGCAATGACGTGGTCCGGATTAATGATTTCGACATCATGCGGGGTTTGAATATCGGACGCCATAACGACGCCCTCCACATCCTTGCGAAGGCTTAAAGTCACCTCGTCGCGGTTGTGCAATTTAAAAACCACACCTTTAAGGTTCAGCAAAATGTTCACAACATCTTCCTGGACACCATCAATCGATGAGTACTCATGCAGCACGCCAGCGATGGTCACTTCCGTAGCTGCGTAACCAGGCATGGAGGACAACAAGACGCGCCGCAAAGCATTGCCCAGCGTATGGCCATAACCACGCTCAAAGGGCTCTAAAGCAACTTTGGCCCGGTTGGCACTAATTTGTTCGACAGTAATCGACTTGGGCTTCAATAAACTATTTTGCATTTCCACTTCCTCTCAATACCCCTGACTCGTTACATCAGTAAGGCTGGTGAAGCACCTGCGTTGCAGAAAACTGCAAGGCAGGGACGAATTTCTAAAATCAAACGGAATTAACGCGAGTACAACTCGACAATCAACGATTCATTGACATCGGCAGCAAAGGCATCACGGTCGGGCACTGACTTGAATATGCCCTCTGCCTTATCGGCATTAACGTCCACCCAAGCCGGCATACCGACTTGCTGCGCCAACTGCAAAGCTTCCACTACACGGTTTTGCTTTTTGGACTTTTCGCGTATCGCCAAGACATCACCAGCTTTAACCATGTATGACGGAATATTGACCGACTGCCCGTTCACCGTAATTGCCTTATGGGACACCAACTGACGTGCTTCAGCGCGTGTCGAGCCAAAACCCATGCGATAAACCACATTGTCCAGGCGCGACTCGAGCAGAGACAGCAGGTTGGCGCCAGTATTTCCTTTGCGGCGATCAGCCTCTTCAAAATAGCGGCGGAACTGGCGCTCCAAAACGCCGTACATGCGCTTGACCTTCTGCTTTTCACGCAGTTGCAGGCCGTAATCAGAAGTGCGTGCCCCTGAGGTACGTCCATGCTGGCCTGGTTTGGAATCAAATTTCGCCTTATCACCAATGGCGCGACGTGCGCTCTTGAGGAAAAGGTCTGTGCCTTCACGGCGTGATAGTTTGGCCTTGGGGCCTAGGTAACGTGCCACTTGAACTTCCTTTGTTTGTCATCTGCCGCACTAAAAAGTACGGGAGCTGGCGGCCTGGGGCAACCAGCGGTGGGCTTGTTGAAATTAAATACGACGGCGCTTTTGAGGGCGGCAGCCGTTGTGCGGAACTGGCGTTACGTCCGCGATCATATTGATGCGGATACCCAACGCAGCCAACGCACGAACCGAAGATTCACGGCCAGGGCCGGGACCTTTGATTTCGACATCAAGGTTTTTAATACCTTGCTCCAAGGCTGCACGACCAGCAACCTCTGATGCAACTTGCGCCGCAAAAGGAGTTGATTTACGCGAACCTTTGAAACCTTGACCACCCGATGACGCCCACGACAAGGCATTTCCTTGGCGATCGGTGATCGTGATGATGGTGTTGTTGAACGACGCATGCACGTGCGCAATTCCGTCGGCAACATTTTTGCGAACTTTTTTACGAACGCGTTGCGCTGCGCTATTTGAAGGAGCTTTTGCCATAGTGATCTCTTAAAACGTCTTATTTTTTCAGGGACGCAGCTGCTTTGCGCGGACCTTTACGGGTACGGGCATTGGTGCGCGTACGTTGTCCACGCATAGGCAGTCCTCGGCGGTGGCGGAAACCACGATAGCAACCAATGTCCATCAAACGTTTGATGTTCATGGTTGTCTCACGGCGCAGGTCACCTTCGATTGTGAATTGAGCAATCGCATCGCGGATTTTTTCCAGATCACCGTCAGTGAGATCTTTGATCTTTTTGGAATACGCGATACCACAGGCTTCGCAAATTTTGCGTGCGCGTGGGCGACCGATGCCGAAAATGGAAGTCAAACCGATTTCGGAATGCTTATTCGGCGGAATATTGATACCAGCGATACGTGCCATTTTTTTCCTCTAGAACTCTAGCAATCAACCTTGACGTTGCTTGTGGCGGGGATCCGTGCAGATAACACGAACCACGCCCTTGCGACGAATAATCTTGCAATTGCGGCAAATTTTCTTGACCGAAGCCGAGACTTTCATTTCTATTCTCCTAAAACTATCAAGGCGATTTACCTGGATAAACCACCAACTGCCACATCAAACACTTTTACTACTCAAGCCGACTTAAAGCTGGCCTTTTTCAGCAATGAATCATATTGCTGCGACATCAGGTAATTCTGCACCTGCGCCATGAAATCCATAGTCACCACAACAATAATTAACAGGGACGTGCCGCCAAAATAAAACGGCACGTTATATTTCAAAATCAAAAATTCGGGCAACAAGCAAACCAGGGTGATATACACCGCGCCAGCCAGCGTTAGCCGCAACAAAATCTTGTCGATATATTTGGCTGTATTGTCTCCAGGGCGGATGCCAGGAATGAACGCGCCGCTTTTCTTCAAGTTGTCTGCCGTTTCACGGCTGTTAAAAACTAATGCCGTATAGAAAAAGCAGAAAAAGACGATGGCGCTGGCGTACAACATCACGTAGACAGGTTGTCCGGGGCTCAAAGACGATGCGATATCTTTAAGCCAATGCATTGACTCGCCAGCACTAAACCAATTTGCAATTGTGGCTGGAAGCAAAATAATGGACGACGCAAAAATTGGCGGAATAACACCTGCCATATTTAACTTCAATGGCAAATGGGAAGACTGTCCGCCATAAACTTTATTCCCCACCTGCCTGCGCGCATAGTTCACAAGTATCTTGCGCTGACCACGCTCAACAAAAACCACGCAGTAGGTAACTAGGCCCACCAACACCACAATCAGCAAGGCCACCGGAATACCCATTGCGCCTGTACGCACTAACTCCAAAAGTCCGCCGATCGCATTGGGCAATCCCGCAGCAATTCCACCAAAAATCAGTATTGATATGCCATTACCCAAGCCGCGTTCGGTAATTTGCTCACCGAGCCACATTAAAAACATGGTTCCAGCCGTCAATGTGACCATGGCCGTTACACGAAATCCCATGCCAGGCGCCAAAACCAGTCCTGCAGAGGACTCCAAAGCCAAGGCAATACCCATCGATTGGAACAATGCCAAGCCAAGGGTACCGTAGCGCGTGTACTGGGTGATCTTCCTGCGGCCTGCTTCGCCTTCTTTTTTCAACTGTTCAAAAACAGGCACCACATAACCGAGCAGCTGCATGATGATCGATGCTGAGATATAGGGCATGATCCCCAAAGCAAATACGGTGAAGCGCGACAATGCCCCACCAGAGAACATATTGAATAAACTCAATATGCCGCCTTGCTGACCTTGGAATAGCTGTTGCAACTGATTAGGATCGATTCCAGGCACCGGTATATGCGCTCCCACCCGGTACACGACCAAGGCGAGCAACAAAAACATAAGACGGCGACGCAAGTCACCGTACTTATCGCTCTTATTATTTTGCGCTGACACAGTTGCCACGGGATATTCTTTTCAGAAAAGCGGTTTAAGCGACGCTGCCACCAGCAGCTTCAATCGCCGTCTTGGCACCAGCGCTAGCGCCGATACCCGTCAACTTAACTGATTTCGTCAATGCGCCTGTTGCAATTACTTTTACAACCTTAGCAATTGGAGCGACCATGCCAGCTTGCTTAAGTGTCAGCACATCGACCTCAGCCAAACCGAGCACTTCAAGGTTAGTCAAAGTAATTTCAGCGTTGTATTTCAGCAAATGTGACTTGAACCCACGCTTGGGCAAGCGGCGATGCATAGGCATCTGTCCACCTTCAAAGCCAACCTTGTGGTAGCCACCTGCACGCGACTTTTGGCCTTTGTGGCCACGCCCTGCAGTTTTTCCTAAGCCAGAGCCGATACCACGTCCAACGCGGCGCTTGGCGTGTTTAGCACCCGATGCGGGCTTGATGCCATTGAGTTCCATCATCAACCCCTTAAAGCACTTTGACCAGATAGCTGATCTTGTTGATCATTCCGCGAACCGCCGGCGTGTCCTGCAACTCGCTGGTACTTCCCAATTTACGAAGCCCCAGACCACGCACGGTGGCGCGGTGTGATTCCTTGCAACCAATGGGGCTACGCACCAATTGGATTTTTACGATTTGAGGTGTAGTCATAGCAGCTCTCCGATTAAGCGAAGATCTCTTCAATAGTTTTCCCACGCTTAGCCGCAACTTGTGAGGGCGTCGTGGAAATGGACAATGCATCCAAAGTTGCGCGCACCATGTTGTAAGGATTGGTCGAACCATGGCTCTTGGCCACGATATCGGTAATACCGACAACTTCAAATACAGCGCGCATAGGACCGCCGGCAATGATGCCCGTACCCTTAGGGGCGGGAGCCATCATCACATTAGCAGCGCCATGGTGACCCATCACTTGGTGATGAATCGTTCCGTTCTTGAGGCTGACTTTAATCATATTGCGACGAGCTTCTTCCATCGCCTTTTGAACTGCTGCTGGCACTTCCTTGGACTTGCCCTTACCCATGCCGATGCGGCCATCGCCATCACCGACCACCGTCAAGGCAGCGAAGCCCAAGATACGCCCCCCCTTGACCACCTTGGTCACGCGGTTGATGGCGATCATTTTTTCCCGCAGACCGTCTTCGGGTCCTTCGACCTTACCCTGCATTTTTGCTTGTACTTTAGCCATGGTTCGTTCCGATCTGCTTAAAACTGCAAGCCTGCTTCGCGCGCCGCGTCAGCCAGGGCCTTGACACGACCATGGTAGGCAAAGCCAGCACGGTCAAAGGCGACTTTCTCGATACCGGCAGCCTTGGCCTTCTCGGCCACCAACTTGCCTACCATTTGCGCCGCGGCCACGTTGCCACCCTTGCCCGAGCCGCCCAATGCTGCACGGACATCCGCTTGCACTGTGGAGGCAGTCGCAACAATACGGTCGCCCGTTCCAGCGATCACCGTTGCGTAAATATGCAAATTGGTGCGATTGACCGTCAAACGCGCAACGCCTTGTGTAGCGATACGGATCCGGGTTTGCCGCGATCTGCGAAGACGTTGCTCTTTTTTCGTCAACATAGTGCAGCTCCTTATTTCTTCTTGGTTTCTTTGATGGTGATCTTCTCATCCGAATAACGGATGCCTTTGCCTTTGTAGGGCTCAGGAGGACGAACACCACGAATTTCAGCAGCAATCTGGCCCACGCGCTGGCGGTCCGCACCTTTGATCGAAATCTCGGTGGGAGTCGGCGTTGCCACGGTAATGCCAGCAGGCATATCGATGTTTACGGGGTGCGAAAAGCCAATGGCCAAATTAAGCTTGCTACCGGTCGCCTGGGCTTTAAAGCCCACACCCACCAAGCTGAGCTTTTTCTCAAAACCCTGGGTCACGCCAACCACCATGTTGCTGACGAGTTGACGCATGGTGCCAGACATGGCATCAGCAGCACGAGAATCATTGGCCGGCTGAAAAATCAGCGAACCGGACTCGTTGGAGATCTTCACCAAAGCGTTTTGCGCCAGCTGCAAAGTACCACCAGACGCTTTGACGCTAATCTGATCTTCTTTGATTTGCACATCAACGCCAGCGGGAATGCTTACGGGACGTTTACCTACACGGGACATGTTATTTCTCCAGAATGCAGGTTATGCGACGTAGCACAAGACTTCGCCGCCCACACCAGTGGCGCGGGCTTTACGGTCAGTCATGACGCCCTGGGGCGTCGTCACGATGGCAACGCCCAGTCCGTTTTGAACCTGGGGAATGGCGCCGCTTCCGCGGTACACGCGAAGGCCGGGGCGACTGACACGCTCAATGCGCTCGATCACAGGACGGCCTGCGTAATATTTCAGGGCAATTTCCAATTCCGACTTGCCACCGGCACTCGAAACTTTGAAACCATCGATATAACCTTCGTCTTTCAGGACCTGGGCAATAGCAATCTTCACTTTGGAAGAAGGCACCAAAACGGTGGGCTTGGCGACCATTTGCGCGTTACGAATACGCGTCAACAGGTCGGCAATGGGATCACTCATACTCATATCAGTTCTCCTGCCGTTTACCAGCTCGCCTTGACGATACCGGGGATTTCTCCGGCAAACGCCATTTCGCGAATTTTTGCTCTGGCCAGACCAAATTGCTGGAACGTGCCACGGGGACGACCCGTGATGGCGCAGCGATTACGCTGGCGCGTGGGGTTAGCGTTGCGGGGAAGCTTTTGCAACTCCAAACGGGCTTGCGCACGCTCGTCATCACTGCGCTTAGCATCGCCGGCAATCGCCTTGAGTGCTGCGTGCTTTTTTGCGTATTTGGCGACCAGTTTGTCGCGCTTGAGCTCACGCTCGATTAAAGCCATTTTTGCCACTGGTCACCTCAATTCTTGAACGGGAAACGAAAGCCCGACAACAGTGCCTTGCACTCTTCGTCGGACTTTGCGGTCGTGGTGATACTG